>JAHIPG010000278.1 GCA_018894775.1 Nanobdellota archaeon | reverse complement strand
TGTTTTTTTGTCTGTTTTCATAATTTAATATACATACTTCTGGTTTATAAAGGTTTTGAAGAATTATAAAATAAAGAAAAAAAAAGTAAAAAAGGCTTGTAGCCTTATTCTACGGTTATGTCTGTTAGGGTTGTACCTTTGACAAGAGCTTCTGTTCCTGTTAGTGTGTAGTCTGCGTAATTTGCAACTACTTTAGCAGCTCTTCTCGTGTCCATAGCGTTGGTACCTGCTACCAGCATTGCGACTTTTTCGCCGTTTGCTGCTAACTTAACAATACCTTCGCCTTCTTTTAGGCTCCAACCATCACATGTTATACCTAGACCGCTTACAGCTTCTACAGCATCGTTAGCACATGGTCCTCCAACCAGGATTAGGTTGTAGAGTGCTTCGGAACCTGCGATTTCTGAGTCCAGTTTTGTAACTGTTGTAATTTCAGCTACTGAACATGTCTGGTCTCCGCCAGCTGTTACTGCTGCAGATCCTTTTACTACGATGTTTCCTTGTACTTGGTCGTTTGGTATTTCCAGCACAACTTCGTCAGATGAGCCGTGTCCTTTTGGGTCTCTTATGATGATACCATACCTTGTTCTATGGTCTTCATCTTTTGAACCAAGGGTTTGTGGTGATATACTTCCACCTATCTCTGGGTCTCCACTGCCTGTCCATGTAAGTTCGCCTGCTTCCTCTGAGGATGCACTTGCTCCTAAACTACTTACTGCAAATGCTGATGCTGTCCAAGCCATAGTTATGTTGTCATCATAGTTAGGCATGTCTGTACTTTCGTATGGCATCAAGGTTATGTTGAAGTTTGTATCATCCCCATATACGTACATTCTGAGGCCATCACCTTTTGTGTTTTCGTAGTTGACATCTGCGAAGTTTACACCTGCTGCTACATCAACTAGGTTTGAACATCCTGCCATTGTTGTCTTTCCGTCAGATGTTTCATAGTAATAACCTAAAACATCATCATCTCCACCTGTCTCGTTTAGACATTTCCATAGCCAGACTTTGTCTGATTTTGGGTCTGTTGTGGTTCCGTTTATGTCGAACTCACTTGTATCCAGCATTATACCTTCTTGTTGGTTGGTGTGGATGTACAGCACTGCTGCTGATGTTGTTGTTCCACCGTCTGCTTCGCTTAGGTCTCCATCACCGTCTCTTTCGAAAGTGTAGGTCTTGTAGTCTGTGTCTTTTACTGTCAGGCTGTCAAGGCATATTCTTAGGTAGTTGTTTGGTAGGTCGATACATTCGCCGACTCCTGCTGGGTTGTCTGAATCGTCGTTCCATACAAAGTCGTTTTCGATACCTAAGTATGGTCCTGTGAATTCAGTTGTTTTGGATGTTGTTGTCTGTAATTTGGAGTTTAAGTTGCCTATGTTCCATACCCAGTCTGGGTCATCTGAATCTTCACCTACGTAAGCGTCTCCGTCTTTGTAGGTTTCGACTGCATCTTTTCCGATGATCAGTGTTGCAGATCTTTGTGCTTTTGTTGTCTCGTAGAATGTCTCATCAACTTTGATTTCGATGCCGTTGACGGTCTCAGGTGTTGTGCCGCCGATTGTTTCTTTTACTCCGTCTACGTCGACGATGATTGATCCGCCTTCCCCTACGTTCTCTAGGGTTACGGTTTTGCCATCAACTTCGACTGCGTCACCAACATCCATAAAGTATTCTGTTCCTACCTGTGCTGTGAACTTGTTGTCTACAGTTGTGTCAATGCCGGTTATTTTGAGTGTCTTTCCCAGAAACTTTACTTCCAATGGTTCGCTGGCTGTAGTTGCGTTTGGAGCAATTACCTCGTCGAAAACATAGTAGTACCTGATTGCGTCTACATCTGTTTCCAGAACTATGTCAGTCTGGTAGTCATCTTCTGAAGATGTCAGCGAAGTTGCCAATCTTGAGAACTTGCTTCCTAATGTACCTAACACTAAGATGTCTCTTGAGTCATAGTTTGCGCTTTGGAATGTTACCTCTCCGTCAAACATTGTGTCTATATCATCGTCTTCAAGTTCAACCTCTAATGTTGTTGACTGGTTTGAACCAATTGCCCATCCTAATGGGATGTCTTCGGTTATTCCTCCGCTTACTGTTACGGTTCCACCGCCTGCTACACAGGTTTTACTTTCGTACTGTAGACCTGTTGCGATGTCTACCATTCCTAATGTGTCGCTTGCAGCTGCGTTTGCTCCGACGACTAATACGTTACTTGTATCATATGTTCCGCCGGTAACGAACGGTCCTGGATATTCGCTTAGGTCAAGAGCCATGGCCCCCGTCAGGGTTGCTCCTAACATTGCTACTCCAGTGCCAACTGCTGCAACTCTTTTCATTGCTTTCAGTACTTGCATTTATAACACACCTCCATGTGTTTTGTTTTTTCTAATATTTTTTTTTCCAATATTATTTTTTTTTTGTATCTATTATCAAAGATGTAATCGCTCACCATTTTTTTAACAAGGTCACTAGTACTCACTCTAATAGATAGGTTTTATTGCGTCGAATTCATTTATAAAGATTATGGTGGTAAAATTCAATTGAAGGGGCTATTTTTGTGGTAGAAGCCGTGTATTGCCCGAATTTTGCGTTTAAATTTTTCATAATCATGGGTTTAATCACTTTTAGATGGTGTTTTTTATTGGTAGCAATAGATGAGTTTTACTGTCAAAACATCTCTTCCTGCTACGATTCTTTCTGTTGCTACTTTTGTTTCCTTTGTTGTTGAATCTGTTATACAGGTGCCTATTTTGATAAAATCATCTTCATCCTCTTCTTTTATGGCAAATTGGTAGCTTTGGCGGGGATTATAGGCGTCCATGAGGTCTTCCAGGTTCTCTTGGATGAATTCCTTGCAGTTTTCGCCGCAGACGGTCTCTTTGCCAGAATAACACTCTTTTATGATAGTATCCATCTGTTTATAGGGTTTTTCTGTGAAACATGGGGTTATTTGGAGGTAGGAATCGAGCATATTCTGTACTTTTCCTGTCTGTGTTATGTCTCTTGTCAGCCTTGGATCTTCATCGCCTGCGAACATCATATATATTAGGCCGCCGAATATGAATAGTATGACTATTACGAGGAGTCCCATGATTTCTGCTTGTGCTTTTTTCATTTTTAATATAGGAAGACTTTCATCTGTCCGAAGGTGTACATGCTTGTGCTAGGGTAGTATAGTGCTACCGGTATTGTTATGAATGTTGGGTCTTCTACTCCTTTTTTCGGGTTGTCATATATTGTCCATTTTCCGCATTCCCAGCTTCCTGGATAGTCTGGTTTTGAAAATTCTGTTGCGTCACATTCTTTATCCTCGGTTGAGGGGTATATCTGTTCAAAGACTATTGTCATTGGTCCTAGAAGGTTTGAGTAATGCCTTCTGTGTGTTACGAATGCTGCTTCGCCATCACCTTTGCTTTCTTTTATGCTTAGTGCTAATAGTTTTACTGTGTCGATGCATGCTTTGCTTGTTCTTGCTCCCAGGAATGTGCATTCTACCTCTGGAAGGTTGGATATCGTCGATATAACCACTGCTGATTTGTCCTCGCTTATCCTTTCTCCTGTTTCTTCCATGCTTGATATTGAGAATTTGAAATAGAATACCAGGCCTACTACTAATAGTACCATGACTACTACCATTACCATGATCATTTCCATCATTCCTATCTGCCCTTTTTTAGAATAGCATTTCACAGTCTTGGTCTCCTGCCAGATGATCTTCGTTGTATTCTTTTATGCTGTTTGCTGCCGTCGATAAAAGCCTTGCGTTTTCGTATGTTGGGCTTGATTGTAGTTCTGCCAAGCTTGTCTGCATACTTTCCAGCATTGTGATTATCTGAGAATATTGTTCTGAGCATTCTGTCTTTTTTATCTGTAATTTTTTTGCTTTTGTCTTGTATATCTCGATGAATCTGTCTAGTTCACTTAAAGCAAGTTCGTATTGGCATTCGTACGCCTCGTATGTGTCTGATAGTATTGCTCCGAACATCATTGATCTTCCGATGAATGTTGATGCTCCTTTTCTTTTGTTTCCCTCGAAGAATTGTACTGTTCCGTAGCATTTGTAGTTTTCTGAGCCTTCTTCGTCGCATTCTGGTGAGATTTCTATGCAGCTGCCTTTTAGATTTGGTGATACTCCTGCTGGGCAGCTTCCTTCAGCCTCGATAAAGTAGTTGACTTTTACCATGTCTATCTCTGCCGTGTTTTTCTGTTTTGTCTTCGGCTCTGTTTCAGAATTTACATATTTTACATCAAAGCTTTTTGGTATGTGTTCCATCTCGAATGCTGTTGTCGACGGTGAAAGGCTGCTTATCTTTCTTACAAAGTCTACATTATCATCATCATACATCAGATAGTATTTGCTTCTTGAGTTCATCATGTAGAATATATTTGTCAGCTTGAATGGGAACTGCCATGCTAATGTCCATGCGTTTATCTGTCTCATCTTCATCTCTGATGGTCCGAAGATTACTCTCTCTATTGGTACAAAGAATTTCTGGCCTAATATGGTGAACTTCCCGCAGTTTGCTCCTGTTCCGAACTGCATGTGTATCATCTGCGGCAGTGGCGGCGTTGGTATTACTCCGCTTGAGTATTCTGATACTGAAAAGGCCTGCATTGCTGTGTCTAAAGCGTGCAGTACTTCTGCCTTTATAACTTCTGTTCCTGTTTCTTCTGTTTTCATTGCGAATCTTATGAAGAATATGAGTATTATTGTTCCAACTACAAGCATGAATATGTATTTGAACACAGGTGATATCTGTGCTTTTTTGTTAACTTTATATTTTGCCTTCATACCTCTTTTACCTAATTATTTTATGAGCTTGTTCTTTATTAATATATGTTTTTCCAAGTTTTATATACCCTATACAGTATAATATTATACTTTCAAAGGTATTTTCAGAAAAAAGGCCAAGATTGTGAAAAATATCAGCAGTCCCTTGTATCTGTTAATATAATGTTGTCCGTTCCCAAAGTAGCACGTAGACCAAAACATTTAAATATACCTAAATACCGGTATGATTATACCTAAAAAAAGGTAAAAATGTTAACTAGAAAACAATTAAAAATTTTGAACTTATTTAGTGAAAATTTATTCAGAGAGTATACTTTTAAAGAGATAAAAAAATCCTTAAAAGAAAAATCAAACTCTATCATTCAAAATGCGATAAAACAATTTCTAAAAGATGATCTTATAACAGAAAGAAAAATCGGAACTTCAAAACTTTACAGGATAAACCATCAAAATGACAAAGTTTACACTTACTTAAATATTATCGCCAAAGAAAGCTTGCCTGAATTAGTCAAAAAATCGATTGGAA
The DNA here is from genome assembly GCA_018894775.1 of Nanobdellota archaeon. GTDB lineage: Archaea > Nanobdellota > Nanobdellia > SCGC-AAA011-G17 > VGLX01 > JAHIPG01. Next base: position 25,764 of record JAHIPG010000278.1, on the reverse strand, counting down.
TAATAAAAAACGAACTTAACAAAAAAACTTACTTTTACTCTTTAGTTATATTTGGATCCTATGCTAATAATAAACAAAAAGAAAAATCAGACTTTGACATAGCAGTATTCATAGAAGAAGGCAAACAGAAAAAGATTATGAAAGCGGCATTAAGTTCAGCAGAAGATAAAACTTTATTAAAATTAGACAGCCATGTTATTTCAAAAGATGAATTTTTAGAGATGCTTAAAGCAGAATACGCAAACTTAGGTAAGGAAATCGCAAAAAATCATCTAGCAATCCATAATCCAAATATATTTTATTCAATCCTAAAAGAAGGAATCAAAAATGGTTTTAGATTATAAGTTGTATCTGGAAAGATCAGAAAATGAGTTAAAACTAGCAAGAATAATTTTTAAAATAAGTAACAATAATAAAATCCAGCTAAATGTGTTCAACATAGCAGAACCAGAAACATATTATAGTTCTGTTATTTCACATAGTTATTTTTCTATATTTTACAGTGCCAAGGCATATCTTACTAAGAAAAGAATTTTAACAAAAGCCCCTGAAGAGCACAGGAAAACCTTTGAAGAATTCAAAAAATTTGTTGAGAAAGGAGAAATTGACTTAGAGCTATTAAAGATATATAAAAAACTGCTTGTCAGAGCCGACACACTTTTAGGAATATTCTCCAGAGAAAAAAAGAAAAGGGGCCATTTTACATATAAAACTTTACCTCAATCTAATAAAGAACCAGCAAAAGAAAGCATAGAAAGAGCAAGAACATTCTTCAAACACATATACAACCTAACTCAAAGTTAAGCATCATAGTTGCTTTATTAGATTGAATCTTATAGAAATGTTCTAACTAAATATATCATATTCACGATGCATATGTGACTTCAACGTGATCACCCATAGAAATGAGTTTTATGTTTTGGTTGTTTCTTACACATAAAGGATTATATGTCTTTGGTGTTAGATATGGTATTTCAAACGCTGATTCTTTGAATTCTTTGGTTGGCATTGCGAACATGTTTTTTGTCTTGAATGAGCTTAGGTAGTTTTGGTAGAATGATTCTTTTGTCTCAAAATCAATCGGATAGTCTTTAAGGTGTATTCCTGTAGTTACTGGCTTCCAGTCTTTGCTTGAGTCATGGAAGCATATGTTTTTTGCTTGTGATGGCAGTGATATCTTTACTGTCTTGCTGTTTCCTTCCTCAAGATAGTAGTATGCTTTTACTGTGGTCTTGAAATCATTTATCTCTTTGGCTATGCTTATTTCTCCTGCAAAAGTTGTCAGCCTATATACATAATATAAACCACCTACCAGAACTAGTGCTCCGACAACTAGGGCAAATATCATTATGAATGGTGTGCCCATGACTTGTCCTCTTTTTTTCATAGGTTCTTTATAGAATGTTTTTGTTTATAAAATTTTTTAAAAATATCTTCTAAAAGATTAAAATTTTTTTATTTTAGTTCTGAGTTCTTCTATTTTTTTCTTGTTAAGATTATCTAATATATCTTTAATGAAGACAATAAATTCTGAAAGTTTTTCAAAGTCAATTTTTACTGGCCTGTTCTTAAGGTAATATTGGTTATCCATCCTCAATTTTTTATCTTTCTCTAGAATATCTGATATCTTTATTTTTATAAGACCTTCTTTTTCTAAGAATCTAACCAAAGAAATAGTACAATCGTGTATTTCGCATTTAATGCCTATCTTCATCAGGATAGAATAAACTGCAAAATATTCAATATAATACTTGGTTGTAGCAAGCCACATATTAGATTTAGTTTTTTTTATAAATCTAAGCACTTTAAGACTTTCTTCTGAATTCTGATAATATTCTTCACTTAAATTATCATTAGGTTCAATTAATTTTATTCCTTTTTTCTGTTTCTTACACCAATTTATTTTTTTCATAAAGCCCCCCAAAAAATCTTATTATTTCTTCTGTATTATTCAATATCAAATGTTTTTTATATATCTCTTTAACTAGAGTCATAGTCAATTTATTTTTATCCCTCACTTCAATTTTATGAATTTTTTTATTATAGATATCTTCATAATCTTCCAAAGCTTTTGTAACATTTTTTGTGCCAATAACCAACAAATCAATATCCGAACCTTTTTGAAGCCTATCCCCAGCCGAGCCAAAAATAACAAAAGTATTTTTTTCAAAAAAAACTGAAAGTTTTTCAAACAAAATTTTCAGATAAGTATCCTTTCTGAGTCTTTCTAACAAAGCTTCCTTCTCAGCAGTTACTAAGTAATCGTATACCCTTTTATCTTTAAAATTAAGGTTGTATTCAACTATATTTCTTCTTTCACTCTTAACAAGAACCCCTTCTTTGACTAATTCTTCAACATAAGGTTTAATAGTCTGATGGGGCTTGTTTAACAAATCAGCTAATTCCCTAAGATAAAATCTTTTTCCATAATCATTCAAATAAACCCTTATCACATTTATTAAAGTAAATTTTCTTACCATGTGGTAAATTTAATTACCTATACTTTATAAAACTTTCTATTTTCTGATACTCTAAGGAATATAATAATTCTTTATAAGTCCTTGCCAGAATTTTTCGAAGATTTTCCGAAACCAAAAAGAATAGAAACAAGTTAAAAGAAAAAAAATTATGGGTATACTATATAGTCTGCCTGGTTGAAGTAGATATCCTCACAGACGATATGGTATTCTGGTTCGGTTATTGCTAGCTCATGGATTGTTGTTTCTATTCCTGTCATTGCTTTTCCTTCTCCAAAGACGAATGTTGAGTTGGCGTATTCGCATGTTGATGGTTCATCCATTTCCATGTGCAGGTAGTTGCTTCCTGTTATGTATATGAATACTATCTTTGGTCCTTCCATGTCTACATCCAGTGTGAAGGTTGTATTATCACTGGCTATGTTTCCAGCTATATCCATACATTTCACGTAGTATGTGAACTCTCCGATTCCTGGAGTTAGTAGTTGTTCGTGTAGTGTTTCACCAGTTGTTAAGAATTCTATCATGTTGCTGAATGATGTTTCTTCATCACTATATGCACATGTTGCGTATCCATTTTCTGCTCCGTCTGATGTTACAGCTTTTAGTGTTACATCTGCTTCATAGAATGTTCCTGTTGGCCCAATACTAATTATTTCTAGTGGTTCTGTAGGGTTCAGCTCAAATTTGAAGCTTTCTTTGTTTACATTATCTGATGTGTCTTTACATCTGATGTACCATGTATATTCTGTTAGGTTCTCTAAGCTTAGTTCTGTTTCGCATTCGTATAGTCCTGCAAGTACTGAGCTTACACTCAATGATGATGAGGCACAATCAAAGTCATGTTCCATAAGTTCGTAGTCTTTGTCTATTGTATCATAGTTGCATTCTGCTCTTTCATTTACGTATATGCTGAAGTCTGTTTCTGTTACATCAGCCTGTGCGTATGCTCCGTTATCTATGCTTGTTACCTCTATTACTGGTGGTGTCATGTCTGGCTCTGGTTTTAATGTGAATCTTATGAAATAATCTCTTTCGTTCTTGTTTCCTGCCGCATCCTTGCATCTGATATATAGGTCGTATACCTCGCCAGTTTTTCTCAGAGCCTCTTTTGTAGTTAGCTCTTGTGGTATCACAAAGTTTATCTGGTGTTCATAAACGTATTGTGCGTCTCCGAAGTAAGATACCATCTCGTCGAAGTCTGTACTGATTGTGCTTGTGAACTTGCATTGTGCAGGTTCATTTGTTGTTATTCCTAATACGATTGCGTCGTAAGGCCCTATTTTTTCGTTTATCTTGTATCCTTTGTTTCCTTCTTCAGTTGTTTCTGTGATTGTGTAATCGGTTGGTATTGCATCTTCCCAAGGTTCGATTATTGGGCTGTTGACATCGTTAGGATTTAGGTCAATACATTCTTCATCGGATGTTCCTTGATTCACAAGGTAACAACTTTGTCCTAATGATTTACAACGGTATAATGAGCAGGGTTTTTCAGTATCTTCATTACATTTGGTACAGTCACTTCCACCTTCCTGTGCTACCCATGGTGCGCATGCCATTGTGTATGTTTCTTCTTTAATGTCTGCAAAGAATATGTCTATAATTTGGTATGCTGTGTAAAGCCACATTATGGTGTTGACTGCTCCTATTACACTTCCACCAGACTGTTTAGCTGAACCTTCTTTAAGCGCTTGTTCACTCGCTTTTTGAGATAACTCAGCAGAAGCTTCCTTAGTTCCATCAATCCACACTTTTTTATTTGCATTCCATGTTAAATCCTTAGAGCCTATTTTTACTGCATAACCAGGATCAGCAGTAACAGTTATTTTACCATAAATCTTTGACGCTGCACCACCCATAGTTCCTTCTCCAATTCCTGCACCTAGTATATCATATCCTCCTGTGACTCCTGATAAGAAACTTGTTTTTAAGACGAATCCGGTGTAAAGTCCTGATGCTACAAAGACTGTTAATGGAAGCGCAAATTCTCCAGATATATAGTCTCCTATTTTACTAAAGAAACCACCCATTCCTCCGCCTCCAGCTTCTTCAGAAGGTAATCCTATTGATCCTCCTCCGCCAATTATAGTTTTCCAATCCCCTATATCGCTTTCTTTGAGTTCATAACCATTAAAGTATAATCCTTTATCTCCTTTTTTCTCGTTGGATGCTGTGTTAACATAACCATCCATTGTTGCTTTTCCTAGATAGTTCCAGTATGCCCCGCAATCTCCTAAGGATGTACATAATGTGTTTCCGCCTACTACCCATTCGGGTTCTGTGCAATGGCAGTTTGATACACATTCCCAGTCGCTCTGTGTTCCTATTCCACCAATTCCCATCCTTCCTGTTCCTCCAATGGACCAGGTTATTGTACATTCTTGGTCTGCCTGACCACATTGGCTTTCAGCATTGGTGCTTGGCCCGCTTGAACTTCTACTAGCACTGTCTCCGGTTGTTACTGCTGCTGTTGTTGCTGGGCTGCTTCTTGTGGATGATGTTGGGAATTCTCCTGCTTCTGATGGCCAGAACTGTAGTCCGGGTGGTACTTGTGGTGCGCAGTATCCTACATTATATATAGCTGCGACACCTCCATCTTCTCCTCCTTCAACTATTACAACCTCATCTTTACCTTCTCCACCTGGTTGGATAAAATAACAATCTCTTAGTGCTTCTTCTTCACAGCATTTTTTTGCACAGCATTGTTGTATCGCTAATTCTTTTGCTGCGTCTTCTGCTTCATCTTCGCAACCGCTACATTCATAGTCTGGGTTTACACAATCTGAGCCGCATCCCGCTTCTGCATCATTACATGCCATACAGTCTTCCCATCTGTTATCACGGCATGCTGATTCTACATAATCACCTACCGCACTAAATGCAGCGTATGTGTCTGTTGGTTCAAAAGTTAGTACTCCTTGCATGCAGAGTTCTTCTCTGTAGTCCATACAAGGTTCGTTCATCTCTTCCCCATTTATACATAGCCGTCTAAAATGTCTTGAGCCTACTAGGTCGGTTGATTTACCGACGTCTGAATCATAAAGGCACCAGCTTTCTCCATTCTTTTTTCCTGCTCCTGCGCTTGGGCTTATGCTATCATCATATACTATGTCACAGGCTGTTTTTGAGCACATAAAATCGCCTTCTGTAGCTTCAACACCTGTAACTTCTGTTGACCTGCATATGCTTCCTGCTGCATAGTCACAGTTTCCGCAGTCTGGATCATTTATCGCTGGTCCGTTACATATTTGATCTGAATCTAAAACATAACCACTATTATAAGATTTACTTTTGTCTGTGCTGTAAACATTTTCTCTGTTTCCACAGCTGTCAAACCAATATACTTTATCATCGTAACATCCTGTATTTGTCTGCTTTGCACAGCCACAGCTTAATCTATCGTTGCTGCAGATCATATCTTTATAAAATCCTTCTCCACCTACAGCAGTTTCTGCAGTTGGTTCTGCTGATGCTGAAGCACAGGTTGATCTTGTTCCAAAAGTGCATGTATCACCTGATACGCAACATCCCATGTCTTGTGATCTTGATTCTGCCTGACATTCCATTTCTGATTCAATGTTTGGATCCCATTCCATGGTTACATTGCCATATACTGATGTCTCTAATTTACATCTTACCTGTGTAACATAGAATCCTTGCGTGCCTAGAAGACAGCAGCCTTTTTGGCACTGCTCTATTCCACATTCTGAGTCTTCGTCCCAGACTGATTCTCCTACGCTTGAGCATTCTGCTCTTGCAACATTTTTGTAGCATTGTCCTTCATCGCTGCTATAGCAGCACCCTGTTTTACAGAAGGATGTCTGTTCACAGGCTACCGCAGCACTTTTGAATTGTGGATCACATTCTTCTTCATCTGTGTAAACACAGTAGTCATCGCTGCCTGCCAGTTTTTCACAGCAGACATCTACAGCCATCGCTGAACTTGCTAGAAGTATTGACAGTACTAATATTAGGAAGATGGTTCTTGGTTTCATAATGCTTCACCCTGTACAGCGAATTGGAATATGTAGTTACTGTCCTCCTTGTAAAGTTTATAAATTTTGTCAGGGTATGGTCTAAGCTTTTCTATCCTGTACATTCCATGGTATCCAAGCATGTAGGGCAGTTGGTCGAATTCTCCATACGTGGTTTCCATTTCTATTATGTCCTGGCTGACTTTGTACAGTTCTCCTAGTGGGTAATTGAATACTTTGGAGAATGTTTCAGCGCTTAGTTTTTGTTCTGACTTTTCTGAGCTTATTGTTAGAGGGTAGGTTATTGTCACAATTGTTGATTCTGGGTTTATCGTTGTTTCGATTTCCCAGTCGGAAGGTGTTGTGATTTCAAAACTACCTAATTTTTTATATTTTTGGATATCTATGCATGTGCTCAATCCGAAGTCTATCGCTTCATCCAGCTGAGATTCCATATCTGGTTTTCTCAACATCCTATTTCTGCATTTCGGATCATTTTCCATGTTATAGCACAGATAGCTTATTGTAGTATCATCATAAAGACGGTAAGTTTCCTCAGGAGTGCTTAAATAGCCTCCTTGTAGAGCTATCCTTCTTATCGGCTCATCTCCTACTTCTCCGATACATGATATTATCTCTTTTCTTATCTCACTCATGACCTGGTTTAGGTCTTCTGTCGATGGTGTGAATACAAACATACTTGTTTTTGTGTATAGTAACAGCAGCACTAAGGCTACCACAATTACTCCTAAAACGACAAATGCTGTGACCTGCCCTCTTTTATTCATTCCATTCACCTTCCTTTTTGTTAAAATTAAATATAGACTATTATTGGTTTGTTCCAGTGGTTTTCATATATGTCTTCACAGTTAATGTAGTAACTGCTTGCATCTGTAGATAGCGTATGATGGTCTGACCCTGCTCCTGACATTATGGACTCTTCTCCATATTCAAATGTTGCATTGCTATATTGACATGTTCCTATTTCATCAAGTATGATATGTAATACTACGCTATCCATGTAGACATACTCAACCACAGGAGGTATTAGATCTTTGTCTATTGTGAACGTGATTGTTGTGTTGGCTTCGTTCATAGCCTTATCTTCACATCTTACATAATAATTATGTTCTCCTTGTGCTAGGCTTTGCAATTGTTGCGTATGTTCAATTCCGTCTGTCTCGAAAAATTCTGGCCATAGTTCTACGCCTCTCGTCAGATCATCTGTATAATAGCATGTTGCCTTGCCAGCTTCTGCTCCCTCGGAGGTCATGACATAAAGTTGTGGGCTTATTGTGTCAAGGATTAATCCTTCAGGAGATTGTGCGACTATTGCTAAGTCTCCTGTTCCTATCAGATGGTATTCGTAGCTTTGTTGGTTCTTGTTGAGGTTTTCACTTTCATCTTCACACCTAAAGAAATATTTATTCTCTCCCTCTGTTACGTTTAGTAAACTTGCGCAGAAGTAAGCGTCATAACCTAATGCATCACCAGGTGTACTTTCACATTTGAAATCATTTTCCATATCATTATAAGGTCCATCACTATATGACCATCTGCAGTTTGCTGGTTCATTTACATATATGCCTAATGCTACTTCTTCTAATCCTGATGCAATATAAGCATAATCATCTATGTTTGTTGCCTCGATTACTGGTGCTGTAAAGTCTGGTTCATCTTCTGTTGTGAACCTGATGACGTATTCTGCTGCATTTGCATTTCCGCTTCCGTCTTTACATCTGACATAATAGTCATATATCTGTCCGCCTGCTTGTGGATTAACAGTCGTATTATGTTCCCTTTGATAATAACTGTCTCCGAAGTAAGAAACCATCTCATCGTAACTTGCTGTATGTGATGTTGAGATTTTACATTGTGATAATTCATCTGGTGTCTTTATTCCGAATTCTATTTTAGTATAATAAGGTACTTCTGGCACTATTTCATATCCTTCCTCAAGAGTTTCTATTGAGAATCCTTCAGTCAATGCTTCTTCCCAAGGTACTATCTGTGGACTGTTAACATCGTTAGGATTTGAATCAAAGCATGCAACCCTTCCAGTTCCTGCATTCTCTGAAATGAACTCACAGTTCTTACCTAAAGACTTACATTTATATTCTGTACATGAATCATAGAAGTCTAGTTCATCTACTTTATCTTGATCCAGGCATTTATCACAATCATCTCCTCCATCAGGAGCTACCCAAGGGTTACAAGAAGTCATAACATTATATGTTTTTGAATCTCCAGTCATTGTAAGGATTAAGATTATTGCTACAACAGCTAAACATGGCCAGCAGAATCCTGCAACTATTAAAGATGTACTAGTTACCAACTCTAAAGCTACTACCGCATATGCTATTGCTGCTCCTGCTAATGCAGCATACATTCCTTTTGTTTGTGTGTCTGCAAGTGCTTTTTCAATATCTTCTTCAGATTCTCCCCCTTGTTCAAGGATATCTTCAATATAATCTAAGATTTTTTGATATAAACTGGTCATTTCACCATATACACCGTATTCTTTCCAATCTTTTATTTGGTCATCTGTTAGAGTTGAGGGAGGTCCTTTTTTTCCACTGCTTGTAAGTGAGAAACCATCATGAGTGAACTTACCCATAACATTAAAGTCTGCTCCGCAATCACCTATTGATTTGCATATTTCTGCAGTTTCCTTCAGATGTTCTGCTTCTTCACATTCACAGTTTCCTTTACATTTCCAGTCAGAAGCTATATTTTTCTTCATCCATACTACAGGGCAGTCAGTATCTCCTGCTTCACAAACTCCTTCACCACCTTCCCAAAACATGGATCCTTTTGGTACTGTTGATACTTGGGATGTTAAGGCTGTATCATAAATATCATTATCTAAACATTGTGATTCAGTCATACCATTATTTTCTGCTTGGGCGCATATTTCTTCTCTCATATCCCTGCATGACTCAATTATTTCTTTTCCGTTGACACACATATGTCTGTAATGTCTTGAGCCTGGCCAGTCTAATCCGTCTCCAGTTGGTGATTCATATATGCACCATGATTCTCCATTATCTCGTCGTCCACCTATTCCTGAATCGTGAACATTTTTTTCATCGTCATATGTGCTTTCACAATCAACACTTCCGCATGTCAATTCGCCACCAAGCTCTTTACATAGTGTTCCGCTTGCATAGTCACAATCTTCTGCTATCTCTTCTGTGTTTCCACAGCTGTCTACCCAGTAGACATCATCATCGTAACATGTTTTTGAGTGATGTTCTGCGCATCCGCAGAAGATTACATCGCTGCAATATTCTTCTTCATAGAAATCTCCGCCTCCTGCTTCACAGGATTTCCTTGCTTCATACTGGCAGCTTTCATCAATGTTAAGACAGCATCCAAGATCTTCTGCTCTGCATTTGTCTACACATTCATATTCTCTATCTATCTCTTCATAGTAAATCATGTCAAGTTCTGGATATTTTGCTGTCTGTAATGCACAGTATTGTTCTGTAACAAGATTGCATTGTGTTCCTATCTGGCAGCAACCTAAATCGCATGATGCTGCGCTGCTGCAGTCTTCATCGCTGTAGAATTCTGCATCTTCTGTTGCTAAGCATGATGCTTCTGAAACACTTTTATAACATTGCCCTTCATCAAGATCAAAGCAGCAGCCTAATTGACAAAAACTTGTCTGTTCACAAGTTACCGCAGCGTATTGCTGTGTTGGATCACAATTGCTATCATCTGCGTATACGCAATAGTCTCCGCTTATTGTTTTTTCACAGCAGACTTCTTCTGCTGAAACTGGTTTTATAGCATAAGCGAAGTAGACCATTGCTATGATTAGAATGGATATTTGAAATATAGCTTTCTCTCTTAAAAACCCTCTTTTCATATGTTCTGTTTTAACAATTTAAACTATAAAAATCTTTGCAATAGAATAGTTTAACACATTTTTCAAAAGTTATAATGACTGCCCAGTGGTAAGAAAACAAAAGGTTTATAAATTGATAAAAGACCCAACAATCTAAATAGGGGGTTCAAAAATGGACATTTCAAAATATAACGTGGATTTAGATCAGCTTACCTGGAAAGCTGACGTTTCAGAGTTTAAGTTCAAAACAACAGAAGAGGTAGAACTGCCAACAGAGCCGATAAATGTTGTCAAAGGACAACATTATGCAAAGGAAACTATCCTTAGGGCTATAGAGTCAAAAAGGAACGTTTTATTGTTAGGTCCTGCAGGATGCGGTAAGTCTTTGCTAGCTACCACAGTTGCAGAGCAATATGCAAAGAATAAAGCTACAGATAAACAGCTCTATGATCAGATTTTAATACCCAATTTCTTAGAGCCTAATTCACCTGATGTTCTTAATCTACCAACACCTGGCGGAACAGAATTCAAAGCTGACTTAATCAGTATAATGAACGAACTCCCAACTGCTGTCTCTTCAGGTTGGATGATGGGAGGATCAGGACAGAACTATAATAATACTCCAATAATTTTAGCAAAGAATACAGCATTCCATGATATATCTTACTCAACAAACGTAGGGAATCTGATAAAAACTGCAGAAGAGAAAGGAGGATATAAATTGATCAAGAATGCTGAGCAAGAGGTTGAGAACACAGGTTCAGCATTGGCTGCAGAGATTTTAGAACTTGATGGAGACGTATATGCTTTGATCGATGTCTTCCCTGATCTTGTGACAGCTAGCATGCAAAGTACGGGTGGAGTTTCACTTGAATACTTGATTAGCAAGTATGAAAAGAATCCTGAAGTCATGAAATTCTTTAATCTTCTTACAAAAAATGTCGGTGAGAACTTAGGTGTTTTCAAAGTTTCTTTCTTTGATAACTACACTGGCCAGAACCCTATGACAAAAAAGGCTGAACAGGAGAAGTACAGCGCTAATATTATCGTTGACAATTCCGAAACAATAGGCCTTCCTGTACAGTTCATAGAAAACCCAACAATCCAAAACCTTATGGGAGAAGCAGGACACGATGCTTTGAACATGAAGCCAGCCCACACAAGATGTCAGGCTGGAAAACTCCACAAAGCTAACGGAGGAATAGTCATCATAGACGAGCTTATCACTGTATTACAAAACCAATACATGAGAAACTATCTCCTTACTGTATTGCAAGAGAAGAAAGGGCGTATTGGAGGCGGAGGTGGATTATCCGGTGGAGGAACTTCTGCAGGTATTGAGACACAGCCTGTAAATGCTGACTGTATAGTTATAGGTTGTGCTAACGAAGACTTACTGCAGTTACTGACTCCAAAGATAGCCAGAAGGTTCCAATACAAAGTTACATTGGATGCGACGATGGAAAACACACCTGAGAACAGGCAAGGTTACTCAGAATTTGTAAAGTTTGAGGTTGGGAAATATAACAAGGATCCTAAGAATAAGATCAAGATTCCCCACTGCACACCTAATGCCGTATCCACTCTGATTGAAAGAGGTGTAAGAATGGCTCAGAGCAATGGTCATGGTAAGGATAAACTTACTAATATTCTTGATCCTCTAGGTCAGATAATTGTTACCTCAGGGTTGATAGCTAACGAACAGAAAAGCAAAGTTATTGACAAGAAACATATCAATGAAGCTATCGCTGAAACAAGGAAGATAAACTCACAGCTTGAGGATAGGATGATTAATTATATTCTTGATAATTTTATCAAGATTGATACTGACGGAAAGAAAGTTGGTGTTGTCAACGGACTTGCTGTTTCGCAGGACCAGTTCGGATTAGTTTCATATGGTTTCCCAGCAGGTGTCAAGGCATCAGTTTCTGAAGGTAAAAGTAATGGTATAGAATACATCGATGAAGATTCAAATCTTGGTGGTGATTTCTATAAGAAAGCTAACAAGATTGTGGAAGCTTTCCTCAATCAAAAATTCACCAAGAAAAAAATGAGTAATTGTGCAGCTACAGTCAGCTTTAAGCAGGGTTACACAAAGGTTGATGGTGACAGCGCATCTATAACAACAACAATTGCTCTGCTTTCAAAACTTTCAGGAATACCTATCAATCAAGGGTTTGCTATGACAGGTTCGATGGACGAGGATGGAGAAGTCCAGCCTATCGGAGGAGTCAATGAAAAGATTGAAGGGTTCTATAAAGTATGTGAGAAGAAAGGCCTGACAGGCAATCAAGGAGTAATCATCCCTGAATCTAATGTCCAGGATTTGATGTTAGACGATGAAGTCGTTAACGACAATGATAAGTTCAAAGTTTACAGTGTTAGTAACATAGATGATGTTGTAAGATTATCTATGGGAACTACAATGGCTAATGTAGAGCAGAAGATCCATGAGAGGTTAGATTCATTCATGCAGAAGGATTCTAAGAAAGGAGGTAGTAAAAAATGAATACTAATCCTCAAAGAAAAAAACCGCCTGTAAAGCTTAACATTCAAACCAGTAATGGTGTCGAAGTGAGAAAAAAGTTTGCTACATCAAAAGTAATAAGATTTGGAGTGATTATATATGCAGCATTCTTGCTTAGAATGTGTTTATTTCCAGGAACGACTACAAGGAATCAACCGACAGAACCTGTGAAGGCAAATCATGGGATTGAGTATGTGATTCCTTTAGATCCAGACATTTATAGCGCTCAGGATCTAGAGATTAACAAAAGCTCCAAAAATTGGGAAGTTACCAAAGATGGTATGCCTATTGGTTACCTGACTGAGGCTTATGTCCTGATCGATAATGATAAGGATGTTATTGGTTTCATAACTAACAACAGGATATATAACAGTCTAGGAATACCTACAGCAAACATCACTAAGGATGGTAACGTTTATGACATGGGTGGCCATGATATCGGAGATCTTAAAGTTATTAATAAAACACTTGATAGTCTTGTTGATAACAATGATGAGCGTCTTGCTAGAGTAGATGGCAAAGAATATGTTATCCTTAGCCCAGACAAAAATGGTAAAAATTTCTTGTTGACAGGTATTGTGACCGGCTATGATCCTAACGCTAAAGATGACCTAAGATAAAGGTCTCTTTTTTTATTTTAATTTTATTCCTTCAGGTATTGGTTTTCCATCAAAGTATATGTTTAGAAAATCTCCAGTATATCTTCCTTCTGCCAGGTACAATAAAGTTCTTGGGAATATTATCCAGTCACCATTTTTTTTCAATAGTCCTTGATTTTGTTTTTCTAATTTTTTTGAAAGTCTTTTTTTTGGTTTGAATATCCTTGGCAGTTTTACTTTGATAGGTTTAGAAATCATTAGTATTTTTCCATAGTCAACTTCTTCTTCTATTATGTGTATTGTTGATGCTATTGTTTTTTCCCCAGAGAGTATTGCATCTCTTACTGCATGATCACCAGTATATTTTCTTTTTCCATCTTTATCAAAAATTGAAAGGTCTGCTGGATGTACATTTATTCCAAGGTATGCATCGATCAAGGGTTTTGTTGCTATGCTCATGTAACCGGTATATGCTGCAACTGATATATCATAATGCTCTAATGCTTTTACTGTTTCCATGTCAAATTCTTCTCTGACTTTCATGTCTGTTCTTGGTTTCCCTCTTTTAGCATAGTAACCTTTTAGGTCTCTTATCACAACTGGTAAGTCAAAATCTTTTCCTATCTTCGCAGCATTGCTGTCATACGTATCAGAGAATATCACTGAAATTTTATAAGGAGAATTACCTCTTTCTTGCTCTAGTTGTTTTTCGAACTCTAGAATCTTTACAAGGTTTGATCCGCTGCCGGACATCAAACCGACAACTCTCATCTGTCCTTGGACTGAGTTATATAATGGTGGCAGGGGTTGCATTTTTTATCTTGCTGATCTTGATAAGGCCTGGTAAGCTATGTCAGTTCTGTTATGCAGTTGATTTCTCCAGCCTTTTGATCTTATTTTTTTGACTGCTTCGTATGCTTTACCTTATGCACAATCTATTCCTTTGGGAGAGTATGCTGTAACGCCAAGTAATCTTCCGCCTGATCCAATAACCAGTACTTTTTTCATTATCGGAACCTTCGTTTTAAGAATAAAAAATTTGATGGTTTAATCGTTGTCTACTCTCGGTGCTAAGATAAAGCTTAGCATTAATTTGTCCATCAGCTTGTAGTCTACTTTTAGTGGATACTCTTTTCCGAAATTCAGTACAACTGTGTCAGTCAGCTTAGACCCTTTCATTATTTTTTTCAGATATTCTATGCTGTACTTTGAGTCTACCTTGTCTTCGTCCATTACTATGCTGATGCCTTGGTCTGTTAGCACTTCTACTTTAGCGGCATTGAATCTTCCTTCAGATCTTACCGTGAACTTATTCTGTTCTGCCATCATTGATACTGATTCTGCTACTACATCCATATCTTCAACAGCTTCAGTAAATACTGTTGATGGCATCTCTACTTTTGTTGTGAACTTTAATTCAGGCACTTTCTGTTCTGATTCGTCTATGTCTATCAAGCTTAGTTTAAAGGTTCTTGTGCTTTCTCCTCTTAGTGTTATCTTTAGTTTGTTATCTGCCAGCTCAAGCATCACTGTATCTGATGGTTTTGATCTTTTCAATACCTGGTTTAAGTTTTCTAGGTTGACTGCGATTTGTTTATTCTCTTTTACTTCATATTCCACAAATGCGCTTGATAGAAGTTTGAAGAGAATCATAGCGACATTTGCTGGGTCCATCGCTACTATTTCGATCTTATCCTTGTCGATGTTGAAGGTTACCTCATTCACTAATTCGGAGATTATTGATACGCTTTCTTTTAATAGTCTTGGTTCTGCTAATACGAGTTTCATAGTTAAGAAGTTTTATCTTTTTCTTTTTAAAGACTATTGTGATAAATTATAATCTTTAGTTAGAACCCTTGTCTGGATAGCATTAATGCATCATAGACTAAGTAGAATCCGAAGAATATCAAAAGACCTTGTAGTATCACATCACTTATACTTAAAGTTGCTATGAATGGAAGGTATTTGTTCAAAATACCAGTGTCTATAAGCAGAGGTAATGCTCCTATTGCTGCCATAAACATTCCTGCTATAAGTGATGTAAGTTTCATCATACCTGTCATAGGATTCTTTATTTGAAATCCATCATACAATAATAATAACCCTCCAAGTAACAGTGCTACTTTTGTTATTGTTGATGAGAACAATCCTGGTATGGAATTTAGAAATTGTAAATTGAGAAGTGGGACTCCACCAAGTACCACACAGATACCTCCTGCTATAAAGCTAAGTATTACCTTGTTCCTTATTGGTATCATTTAAACGTGCACAACCTCTTTTTATATATAGTTTTAGGGAAGTTTTTTGTTATAAACTTTTCTATTTAATTATAAGACCTCCACCTATTCTTGCATTTTGTGCACTCAAGGAACCTTGTTTCCGATTCATCTCCAGCTCTCGTTTGTACAGTCCAATAGTATGCTGTGTTATTGCCGCATTTAGGACATTCTTCTTCTGTCTTTGGAAGTGTATCTACTTTTTTGTCTACCACTTCTATCTCATCTTTCTTATCCATCTTTACTGTCTCTTTTATTACTGCACCTAGTTTTTGTTTTGTCCTATAACCGCAGCCGCATGAGAAAGATTTAGTTTTCTTTCCTGGCTTAGGCAACATTATCGAACCGCATTTTGGGCAAAAGTCCATTTTGTTCCTCCTCTATTTGAACATGAAAGCTTTTATGATATTTGTGAAACCTATTTTCACCCATCCAAGATAAGGTATCTTTAATACTGCTCTGCCAAGCAGTTTGTCTCCATTAATATTATCACTATCAGGTACGTTGTTATGGTCACCTTTTGTCTTTAAGATTACTTGGCCATCAATATTTTCTTTTGTATATACTCTATGAATGATAGGTGGATAATCAGGATGTTGTTCATAGACTATCACATGACCTATTTTTATATTTTGTGGTGATGTACCCCACAATACCATGATATCTCCTTCGTTGAAACCGTTGGAGAAAGAGAACTCATAGAATTCTTCTTTTGTTATTCCATTTTGTGTATACCAGTTCCCATTTGAATCCCACCACTCATCGAATCCTAATCCATCATGGGTCATGCTTCCGGATATGACTGCAACAACAGGGTAACTGGTTCCAAGCAGAAGTCCTAGCCCGGGGTATATTATGAATTTTACAAGTATAAATGCTAGAAATATATTAACTAACCAAGAAGCTAAACTATCTTCTTCCCATATGAAATACCAAACTTTACCCAAAAGACTTTTCCTTCTTTTTGCCACTTTTACCATGCCTTGTAACATGTAAGATTAAAAATCTTTTGATTCTATAATTTTACCATTCGGCTTTGTTTCTTCAAAAATTTGCGCCTGGAACTTATATATTTTTATGCTGCCAATATCTTTCCAGGCATCAGAAGGAAGTCCTGCTTTTTCGCAGGTGCATGATAAGAACTCTTCCCAGTCCATTTTATGTTCTGGTGCTACCTGGGGTAAAAGTAAACCCTTATAGCCTGATTGCTCTGCCACCAAACCATCCTGCCCTATTTTTATTTTTTCTTTGTATTCTTTTGCATCTTTGACTTCTACCAGTTCTGGTTTTGTCAACACCGATACTTCAAACAGAACCTTATCAAGGTCCTCTTTTTCTAAGGGTGCAAATCTTGGATCTAAAGATGCTGCTGATTCAGCTGCCTGCACTATTGCATCGTTCAAGGGAAAGACTGGTTCTGGAAATCCTATACAGCCTTTCAGGTCATGGTCAGGATAGCCATTTATTGTTACGAATACTCCTCTTTTCTCTTCAAAACCTTTCAGCTTAAATGGCTTATTATCAAATTTAGATAGTACTGCCTTTCTTGCTGCTTGTACGAGCTCTTTTCCTTGAGCTAAAGAAAACATTTTATAATTTTTTTGAAACTGAAGTTAATTCTTTTTTTATCTTTGCATTGCTGTCTTTAATTCTTTTTATCGTTGCCTCTAATACCTTTTTAGGGTCTTTTTTATCAGTTTCTAGAGTGAGTACTGGATTAGACACTAGAGGATGTTCAATGTTATAACCTGCTACTTTTACATCTTTATCATTCCATAACTCTTTTCTTAAGGTGTTGCAGAAAGTGTGATCCTCTCCGATAATTTCAAGTTTCAACTTGTTTTTTTTCTTTTCTAATACTTTGATTTCCATAGCCAGATTAGGGCATATTTTGTCTTTTAAACCTTTCGTTTTTACTTCCATATCTTCCAGAGACCTACTTTTACCCTATATTTGCGCTTAGTATGGAAGAAATAAATCCTTTTTATTGGTAAGTTATACACTTTTATCAGTTTTGATTTGAAGCCGTTTTCCTCACTAAACTTCTTTATGAATTTCTCTGACTCTATTTTATGGAAAGAATATATTACTGGTGCTGTTTCCATGGCTTTTACAAGAAACAGTTTATCTGTATGTGATTTCTGTACCCCAAAAGGGGGGTTCTGTATTACTACATCTGATTTTTTCCTGAAGTTTCTTATGTCTTGATTCATCATTTGTGCATTTAATTTTATGTCAAATTTTTTTTCTAAAATTTTTTTGTTCTCTTTTGCTATGTCTAAAGTCTCTTTATCTACCTCTATCATGTATGCTTTTTTTGCTCCTAATAATAATGATCCAAATCCAAAAGTTCCTGTTCCACAACCAAGGTCTGTTATGATTTTATCTTTTATGTCTTTGTTCATGTAAGCTATCCATAATGTGTCGGCTGCTATTTCTGGTTCTGTAAGATATTGTTCCAGTTTTACTTTTGGTTTTTCGAATACTTTAAGTTTTGATAAAGAAATTGCTAATTCTCTTTTTTTCATATCCTTTATTTTAGAACAGTTTAATATAAATAGGTTTTTATTTCAAAGGTGGTAAGAATTCAAAAGGGTCGTAAATCTCTATCAGCTGGAAATCTGTTTTGTCTTCGAAAGTTGTATAAATATGAAATTTTCCTACCATAAAATCAAGATGGTGTCTGCTTTCATCTCCTGTAACCTGCTCCAAGGTTCCTGTGTCAAACTGGAATCCTGATCCTCCCTCATAGCCTATGGTTTCTCCCTGTTTTACTTCTAAGCCGACATCCTTATCTGCCTGCTCCTCCAAGTGGCTGTATACTGTGTTAACCTTAAGTTCAGGGTGCCATAGCATAATCCAGTTTCCGAATCCGTAATTGCAATTAGGTTCTTCAAAGTTAGAGCAGTTGTCAGATCCTCTAGCAACAACTACACCTTCTGCTGCAGCTTTTACTGGAGCACCAAAATACTCTGTCATGTCTACCCCTAAATGGCCATCCCTATACATAGTGCCTTTGTTTTCTCCGAATTTTTGGGTAACAGCAGGGTTGTCAAGAGGCCATTGTAATTTATAGTCATTTTTTTGTGCATCTGTAATTGAACAGCTTGAGCTAACTGCCAAAAGGCCTGCTAGTGATAATTTTATGACCATATTTTTCAAGGATGTTTTCATATTAGAAAAGGCCTTATTTTATTCTATATAAATTTTACTTTTTATTTTTTCTTGATCCTTATCAGATCACCAATAGTTACTGTCTCATCCTTAAGGCTGAAATCCTTTACAGGTCTCTTATTTGAATCAAACTCTTCTATTAATTTTATCCTTAAGAACTGCTCTAACTTTTTGATGAGGCTCATAGGCGGAACCATCAGGTTTGATTCTATTTTGTGTATGATTGATTCTTTTTCTGCGATTGATTTAGCCATCTGTTCCTGGGTCAATGCCATTTTTTCTCTTGCTTCTTTTATTTTCTTCGCAAAGTCATCAACAACGACTTCCTGTTTTTCTTCATCTACGAATTTTGGTTCTGGCTTCTTTACTTTTTTTTGTTCTTCTAGCTTAGGTTTTTCCACTGATATGACATTTCCAAAGTTCTTGCACTTATCACATACGGATAAGAGGGAACCTTCAACTATCGCTTTGTATAAGTGTAGTTTTTCTTGCCCGCACATTTCACACATCATTCTTTATCACCTACTCCTTCACATATATATAGTTCATCTTTGTAAAGTGGACATATTATATGCGTAATTTCTTCCTTGGAATAGAAGCCTTCATATTTTTTATTATTTATGATTAAAGTTGGTGTCTTTGTTATATTATAAGTATTCTTTATGATGTTTATCATAGGTTCTCCTGTAAAATCTGAATCTAATGCAAAGTTCAACAATTTATCTTTGAACATTCCTTTTAGATAGTCAAGTATTACTCCCTGAGTTTCACAGGAACTGCACGTATTATCAGACGAATAGAAGTATAATATTGTTACAGTGTCAGAATCACATGCTTCCTTAAACTTCTCTGCGAACAGCCAGTATCTTAGTTCTGCCAATGTATATTCCCTCTTTAGAAGTCTAAATCCTGGTTCGTCTGTCAAGACTTGGTCTCTTATATATTTTGTTAATTTGTTCCCCAATACCTCTAAGAGATTTACATTTTCTTCAAGTGTAACTGCTGCTGCCAAACAACTTTTCTCTGTCTCGAGTGAAGATGTCAAAAAAAGGTACTGTACTTGAAGGCTATCAAAGTCCAGCTTGCTTAGTTCAGTTTTTTCTTCTAATTGTTCTGTTCGTTCAGTGTTTACAAATGCTCCTAAGGAAATACCTGTAAGAAAAATAAGGACTGCTAATATGATAGCTAAGATGTGCCTCTTTATACTAACTTTCCTTGTGACTACCATCTTTGTTTCCTTCCGGTTATGAATTCTATTAAGACACCGAACCAGACCCCAAACATTAAAATGCCATAAAATATCAGGTAGATTGGCATCAACATTACGCCATACCTAAATGTTCTTTCTTGTGCGTATTTATTTGCTAAGATAATTATTGTGATACCTAATATAAATGTTACTATTCCAAAGAATATGTTTACAACATTTATGTCTATAACCTGAAAGTTAGCAGCCCATTTGTTGATAAAGAAAAGATAATCATAATTCACGAAGCTTAAATCATGAATTTTGTAATAGAGTGGTTTCAGAACATAGTTATATGCTGTGACAAATATTATTGTAAGTATAATCGCTCCTGAGAGCATCACTGTTGGCAAATGTAAAATACCCAAGTCACCATATTTGGGGTTGAATATTAATTTCCTATATTTCACAAGGTTGAATATTGTTCCCTTATACCATCTTCTTCTTTGTTTGTAGAAAGCTACCAGATTTGTAGGTGCGTATGTGTAGACTTCAGTTGACAATAATTGCACTATTTTATAGTTATGCTTCTGTGTTCTCATTGCTATCTCGAGATCTTCTGTCAGATTATTTTCATCAAACTCGCCAAGTTCTTTTAAGACTTTTTTCCTGTACATGCTGAAGGGTCCTGGTGATACATGGACACAATCAAGTTTTGCCATAAGTTTCTTGTAGAAAAAATTAATCAGGTATTCGTACCATTGTATTTTTTCGAGCATATTCTTAGGATTTTTGATTTTCATCAAAGGCAAGACTATGGCTACGTCAGGGTCGTTAAACTCAGGAAGCATTTTTTTCAATGCATCTTCCCTTACCATAGAATCAGCATCGATGCATATGAAGAATTCACCTTTAGCTTTCTTGATTGCGGCGTTAAGAGCTGACCCCTTACCTGCATTTTTTTGCATTATCAGACTAATATCTAATTTATTATTTTTTGCGATTATTTTTTTAGCTATATTTGCCGTATTATCTTTACTTCCATCATCCACAATTATTATTTCAAGTTTATCCTTTGGATAGTCAAGGTTTATCACAGATTTTATTGTCCGCCCTATTGTACTTTCTTCATTGTAAGCAGGAATTGCTACAGTTATCATCGGTGATCCTTTAAGTTCTTTTTCTTCATCACCAATCCCTTTCTGTAATAGGACTGTCAGCCAAAAGACCGCGAAGTATATTGATAGAAGAAATATGAAATAAATTATTATGCTAATCAGAGATATCATACTGTTCAACTTCCCAAAGTGTTACATAATTTGTTATTTTTTTCTTTTGGAATTTTTTGCTGTATTCAAGAAGGAATTGTAGGCCTTCTTCCTCCCCAGTCCAGATTTTTTGTTCGAGTTCCTTGTCAAGCCATATGTATTTTATCTGTTTGGCGTCAATTATCACAGATGCTTTCTGTATATCTGTTACATAAAATAAATTTTTGTCTGTCACAAAAGTCTTTCCTGAATAATCTATCCATGGCTCTCTGGATATATGCGAGAATACATTGCCATCAGGAAGTGTTCTGAGGTATTCTGCCATTTCTATTATATCTTCGTTTGGCAGGTCAAAACTTACATAGGTTATATATGATAATCCTGAGAATATAAATCCGTTGATGATTATAAGTGCTGATAGTTTTTTTATGAGCTCATTCCGCCATTGCAATTTCATCAGATCAATAAGACCTAGCGCTGCAAGGGTTACCAGTATGAAGTTAAGATAAGATAATATTCTCATATCAAAGAACGCAAATAATATGATTGACGCAATCATTAGATATACTGAAATATATCTATATTTTTTTCTCCATAGATATTGCAATCCTAAAAATGAAAGCATTACTATGAATATGCCTAATCCGTAGTCACCTCCAAAATCAGAGATTATTCTGCTTCCATAGCTCGGTAAAGTTTTTGTTGTGTAAAAGTAGAATATTGCTAAGGATGGTAATGCTCCTAGGAATAATCTGAATCGTTTTCTTTTTAATGAATATATCAAGACTAATAACAATGCTAAGAGTGTTGACCATATGCTAAAGAATGGTAACAGATAGAGTAAAGCTACACCTAAGAATCCTTTTTTTATTATGAAAAGATATAGTGCTAATAGGATTATGAATGACATGAAGGCATAAGCATTCAAGGTTCCAAATAGATATATGAAGCTAGGTGAGAATATGAGTATTAATGTTGAAAGTACGACAACAGCATAATTAATTTTTAAATTTCTGAGGATGTTATAAAAAATTAGCATTGATGCTAGGCCTAAGATTATAGGAACTGTTTTTGCTAAAAATAGGATATCTAGATTTGTGTACTGGTTCAGAAAAGTGAGTATAACCGCTACAGTTCCTTCCTGAAGATGATAATATGCTTCCTTGCCGCTTAAGAGAACAGCATCCACTCTCCTTAGATGAGGCCATATCAACATCAGGAATGTAACAACTACTAAAAGTAGTTCAACACCTGATCTTATAAGCCTCGACTTCTCCAGATTCTGAAATTTTTCTAAAGCACTTTTCATCTGTTGTATATGCTAACTCCTTTATTCCAAATATTTCTTTGGTTCTTGGTGAAATATAAATATAGTCTATACCATATTTATTCGCAATCCTTAATGCTTCTTTTCCTGAGATTGTTGTGTACAATGTTTTGAGATTATTATATCTTATGTTGACGTTTGGAGTATACAGGAATTTTTCATCCATGAATACTTTTCTTTTTGCGAAGTAAGTTACATAGTGGCCTTCTTCTAATGATGATGCGATGGTTATATCAACATTCTCAGCTTCCTGTTCATCCTGTGCTGCTTCCTGTTCCAATGTTTTAAGTACGATTATTTCGTCTTCTGTTATTGTGTTTTCCATAGCCTGTTGAGCTGTTGAGAATGAGGGTATTATCATAGTTATTATGATTAATATGAAGATGAATCCTTTTGCTACTATTTCGTAACTTGCAAATTTTGTCAGCCTTATGTATCTGAAGAATTTTATCATTGCAATCGCCGAAATTATTGCTAATACCGGACTTAGCACTATCAATGCATCCCCCAAATTTATCAGCTTGAGTGCTAGTAAAGCCAGAGGTGCTATTGCTATGCTTATTGTTATGAGCCCGAAATGTGTCTTATCTCTTATCAAACCGAATACGATTCCTATGATTCCTAATATGAAGGGGATTATTCCTACTGTGTAGATTATATCTAACAGGTTTGCTTGTTCAAAGTAGTCTGCGAGTATTTGTGTCGGGATGTTTTGCCAGATGATTGTGAAGCCAAATGAGAGGAATGCTTTTTTGAATATGATGAACTCTATCAACAACGCTAAGAAAATTGAGAACATTATTGCTTCTTTTCTCAGAAGATTTAGTTTCAGGTCTGGTTCTGCAATAACCAAAAATATGTATACAAAGAAAGACACACTTACTAACAATGCTAATGGGTGTATTATTGGCAGTGCAAAGCATAATAGCACAAAATGATTGAGGAATCTTTTTTCTTCTATTCTTATTAGGCAATAGACCATGTAAAGAGATAATGGAAGTATTAATGAGAATATTGATATTTTATTTAGTGTTGGTATGATCACCGCAGGAAGGAATGCTGTCATTAGTGCTGAAAGTATTGCTGATGTATTGTCTTTTGTTAACTTTAATGCTATCATATAAGCTATGATTACTGTTAAAGATATGAGTATTGTGGGGATTATTTTGTAAGCATGAGGTATAAAGCTTAATCCTGCAAGCAGGTAATCAAATAGTGGAACTTCTCTTATATTTCTCCCATCATAGCTTAAAGGATCAAAGCTTAATGGCATGTATGTTTCCTGGATGTGTTCTATATTTCTAAGATGAAAGAACGATTCGCTATCACTATAATAAGGATTCTGGAATGAAAAATATAATCTGAAAATTATTGAGATTATAAATATGAGGATGACCAGGTAATGTTTTTTCAGTTTCATTTCTTGAAGTTATTCCTGAGCAGACTTCTCTTTTTTTTTAGATTTGGATTTGGATGATTCTTCTGGTTCTTCATCAGATTTATTCAATGGCTCGGGAGTTATCGGTTCAGGTGCCGGTTCAGGTGTTGGCACTTCTTCCTTTTCAGAACCTGCCCATGGTTTCTCTGGACTTGGCTCAGGCATGGGTGCCGGTTCAGGAGCCTTTTCAGTTTTGTCTGATTTTTTAGAGCTTTTTTTCTTAGCTTCAGTTTCCTGAGGCTCATCTTCATCCAATTCTTTTTCTAATTCCTTTGTTTCTTTTTCTAATTTTGCCATATTTGAAAATTTCTCCTTAAGGTGATCTTCTACAAGGTCGAAGTAGTCAAAGAATTTTTGTGTAAGCTTTATCAACCTCGTTCTTCCATATTTCTCGGATGTTACAAAACTTAGTTCTTTTAATGATGATATATGATCATAGGCTTTATTACCTCTTATCTTTATGACTTCTGCCTGTATTGCTGGCTGCTTGTATGCAATTATTGCTAAGGTTCCTTGGGTTGGCTTGTCCATCTCTGTTACATCTAACAATTTAGTGGTTAAGTAGTTGTATTGTTTTCTTATTGTAAGCTTGTATTTTCCTTTTTCCTCAAATATAGATAATGGGCCTTGCTTCTCTTCATAATCTTTCTTTAGCTGTTCCAGTAATTCTTTTACTGTTCCTACAGAACCTATGCCGCAGAAGTCTGCTATCTCCTGTAAGCCCATGAATTTTCCAGTTGTAAAGAGTATTACCTCTATTTTGTTCTTTTTATCTTGCATTTCCTAAGAAACAAGAAAGTTATTGGTGTTTTTAAACATTTTTGTTGAGTTTTAGAACAATAAGAAAATAGATTATCAGCTATTCCTGATTAATATCAGCGACCGACCTCCTTTTTTTAACTTAAAGCATACCTAAGAATGGCTGCATAGCGTCCTAAGTCCCGAATCTGTACTCCCTCTCTTGTCTCTGTACTGATAATATTAATCTCTGTTCCGAACTCTTCCGCTTTCTCTTGTACTTCTTCGAGCTCATCATCTGATAAGTCTTCAGAGACCAAAATCTTTTCTGCAGCTCCCGCTTTTATTGCTTTAAGGACTTCTTCTTTTCCATACGCTGCTTTGCCTGGATCTTTTCTTAGAAGTTCAAAGAATTCTGTGACTAGTTTCTTCTCTTGCATCACCGCTTCCTTTTCTAAAGCATCCTTACTTTTATCAACTAGTTCGTTAAGACCAAAATCTCCTGTATAACTAAGGTCTTGCATTGAGACTATTTTTTTCTTTAGTTCATTATTTATGAAATCACCATCTACGAATTCATCTTTTGTTGGCATTGGTCCGCCAATCAAAATCCCTTTGAGTTCTTTCATTCCAAGGAAGGTTTTGTTTACCAGTTCTGCTACTCTTTTGAAGAATTCTTTTTTCATCTCTAACCTGATTCTTGCGTATCTTTGTGCTGAATTATGAACGATTATTCCGTTAGCTATGAAGTTTTGGTTTTTTACTGAGATGTCAATCATATTTATTTTTTCTTTTGTTTTTTGTATATGAGATATTTTGACTGGCAAGATAGACATATTGTAGATTTTTTCTAGTTCTTTGCATAATTTTTTGTCTTTAACGTTATTTAAAATTGAATTCTTAAAAGTCTGTTTGCTAATCATTCTT
>JAHIPG010000277.1 GCA_018894775.1 Nanobdellota archaeon | reverse complement strand
TAGATAAAGAACTAGGAACACAGGCAAAAGAAGTATGTGATATGGTGATAATGAAGGATGACTTCCAAAAATACAAAGCTAAGAAAGATTCGAAAAATTTAGCTGATGATTACGATTATTTCATAGCTCAAGCAAACCTTATGGTTGATATTGCTAAGTTCTTTGGTAAAGTATTCGGACCAAAAGGCAAGATGCCTAACCCTAAATCAGGATGTATCGTGCCTCCAAAGATAGACCTTAAAATAATCTATAACAAACTACAAAAAACAGTAAAATTGCAAACAAAGAACGAACAAGCAATCAAATGTTCAGTGGGAACAGAAGACATGACAGATGAGCAAATACAGGAAAACATCCTTGCAATTTACAATGCATTAGTCAGTGTATTACCCAAAGAAATCCAAAACATAAAGAATGTAATGCTTAAGCTTACAATGGGGTCGCCTATAATAATTGGTGAACAGCAAAAGTCTGAGGAAACAAAAGAAGAGAAACCTAAAGCAAAGAAAGAAGAACCTAAGGAAGAAGTTAAGGAAGAGAATAAAAAAGAGAAGAAGGAAAAATAAAATGTCCAAGAAAGGAACCAAAAAAATACCAGAATGGAAAAAGGAAGAAGTCAAAGACATAATTAGACTGGTAAACAAATATCCTATCTTGGGTGTAGTGGATATGGAAAACCTTCCATCATTACAGCTTCAAAGAATAAAACAGAAACTTGGCAGCATGATTGAGCTTAAGATGTCAAGAAGGAGACTGATCAAGAGAGCTCTGGAAGGAATAAAAGACAAGCCAAACATGGATAAAGTTATCGAATCCATGAGAGGAATGCCAGCAATCCTATTCACAAAGGAAAATCCTTTCAAAATATACAAAACACTCGCAAAAAACAAATCACAGGCACCAGCAAAGCCTGGTCAAACAGCACCAAATGATATCATAATCCCAGCCGGACCAACCCAATTCACACCAGGACCAATAATCAGTGAACTGGCACAACAAGGAATAAAGACAAAAGTAGAAAATGGTAAGCTGGCAGTAATCTCAGATGTTACCCTTGTAAAAGAAGGGGGTAAAATAACACCTGCACAAGCAGACCTATTGACAAGGTTTGGAATAGAACCAATGGAAGTAGGCATGAACATAGTCATAATATATGAAAACGGAATAATCTATGATAAATCAATACTAGCTGTAGATGAGGAAGCATACATCCAGAACATCAGAACTGCAAGCGCTGACAGCATAGCACTGTCAATGGAAATAGGATATATAACTCCAGACAATGTAATTACTATGATACAGAAAGCGCATAGAGATACAAAAGCACTGGCAGAATCCACAGACATACTCACAGATGAAAAAGTAGGCCAAATGGTTGGACAAGCAGACGTCGAGATGAAGGCAATAAAGGCTGTAGCAAACATAGTGGAAGAGATTGTAGGAGAAGAGAAGAAAAAAGAGCATCCAAAAGAAGAGGCTAAAGAAGAACCAAAGAAAGAAGTGAAGGAAGAACCAAAAGAAGAGAAAAAAGAAGAGTTTAAAGAAGACTTTCCAACAGAAAAAGGACCTACTACAGAAGAAGTACTAAAAGAAGTTGAACAAGAAGAAGAAAAAGCAAAAAAAGAGGCTGAAGACAAAAAAGCAGCAGAAGATGCTGCTAAAAAGATAATGAAAGGGGGCAAAGCATAATTATCTTATCGTGGAGGTAAATAAAATGGAACTAATATATGCGGCAATGTTACTACACAAAGCAGGAAAGGAAATCAATGAAGCCAACCTTAAGAAAGTAGTCGAGGCTGCGGGAATCAAAAAAGATGCTACACAAATAAAAGCATTGGTATCAGCTCTAGATGGCGTAGATATTGAAAAAGCTATCAAAGAGGCAATTGTACCGGTAGCGGCAGCACCAGCTGCAGCAGTGGCAGGCGAAGAAAAGAAAGAAGAAAAGAAAGAAGAAAAATCCGCAGAAGATAAAAAAGGAGAAGAAGAAGCAGCTACAGCAGGATTAGGCGCGCTCTTCGGCTAAATATAATGTCCTTTTTTCCTCTTTTTTTATAATGCGGAAAAAAAGTGTTGCTACATGTCCAAGAACAAGAAGGATGACCTTATACAAAAAAGTAAAGAACTTAAGGAAGATATAATTAGTCTGAAGAATAAACTTAATGAACTAAATGAAGAAAAAGAGGAATGGTTCACAAAAAAATCAGACTTAAATAAAGATGTTGTTTCTCTCATAAATAATATAAAAAGACTCAAGAAAGAAAAAGATAAGTCTAACAGACTGATACAGGAAGAAAAGGCAAAAAGGGACAATTTCAACGAAGAAGTGAGAAAACTTATAGATGAACTTAAGAAACTAAACACTGAGAAAATAGCTTTCTTTGAAAAACATGGAATAAAATCAGATCCTAGCAGGATAAAGAAAACTATAGATCAACTAGAGATGGAAATAGAAACAGAAATATTATCATTCAAAAAAAAAAAAAAGATGATGGAACAGATAAAAAGGCTCAGAAAAACATACAAAGAATCAGCAGGAGTAACTAAAATTTTGGAAGAGATTAACAAAATTTCAAAGAAACTTGATGAAACCAGAAAAAAAGCAGATGAATCGCATCAAAAAATGCAAGAGGTTGTAAAACAAAATAAAGGAGGTTATGAAGAGTTCATAAACCTATCCAAAGAGATAAGAGGCATGAAAGATGAACAGAGCGGGGCATACAACACGTTTGTAGAGTTCAAAAGAAAATTTTCAGGCATAAATTCAGAATTAAAAGATAAAATCATGGCATTGAAAGATGCCCAATCACAAATTGATACTTTCAAAAAAGAAAAAAAGATAAAAAAAGAAGCTAAAAATAAAAAACTTTTAGAAGAAAAAACAAGACAGGTGGAAGAGAAACTTAGATCAAAGAAGAAACTGACAACTGAGGATCTCTTAGTATTCCAAAAAGAGGGTTAAATGAATATAGTAAGTTCTCTTATTGAATGGACAAAAACAACATTTGAACCATTGGGTGCGACTGGCCTATTTATATTAGCATTTATGGAATCATCATTCTTTCCTATACCTCCAGACCTACTCCTTATAGTATTATGTCTGGCACAACCAGAGAATGCATTATTCTTCGCTTTGATATGCACTATTGGGAGTGTAACCGGAGGTATGTTGGGTTATATGATAGGCTATGTTGGAGAAAAAACAGTACTTGAAAGGTTCATATCCCATAGAAAAATAGCAAAAGTCCACAGACTTTTTGAAAAATACGAATCATGGGCAATTGTAATAGCAGGATTCACCCCAATACCTTATAAGGTTTTCACAATAGGTGCAGGTTTGTTCTATCTAAACTTCAAAAAATTTGTCATAGCCTCAATAATAGGAAGAGGTATGAGATTCTTTATATTAGCAACAATGATAATGTTATATGGTGAATCTGTTGTTGCTTTGATAGAAGAGCATTTCAACATCGCAACAATAGTAATCGTTATGGCAGCATTCATGCTGTTTGTAATATACAGAAAATATATACAAAAGAAATCTAAGGTCTTCGTCTTTTTCTAG
>JAHIPG010000003.1 GCA_018894775.1 Nanobdellota archaeon | reverse complement strand
AGGAGAGAACATAGGGTATTATGAAAATTTTACTGCGTACAACTATCTTCGTTTTTTTGGAACATTTTACAGAATGAACGGTGAAAAGTTAAAGAAGACAAGTATAGAAGTACTTAAAACTGTTGGACTGCTAAACCAATCCAACAGTAAAATATCAACATTTTCAAAGGGAATGAAACAGCGTCTCGGTCTGGCAAGATGTTTACTGCATGGGCCTGATTTGCTAATTCTTGATGAACCAATCAGTGGACTGGATCCTACAGGAAAAAAGGAGATTATGGAAAAACTAATGGAAATAAGGGATTCTGGGAAGACAATATTTTTATCCTCACATGAACTCAGATACATGGATGATATGTGTGATCAAATTTGTGTAATCAAAAACGGGAAAATAATCGCATATGGCACACCTGATACTCTACTCACAGACATTAAAGGTATGAGCAACTATGTAATTTTACTCAAAAGCCATGATAAAAAAATAGATGATTTACAAAGAGTGTTTCCAGAAATAAGCGAGTTATCAGTCAAACAAAATATTCTACATCTTTGTGTTAAGGAGACAAAGGACTTTGAGAAAAAATTTTTAAGTTATCTACTTCAGAATAACATAGATTTTTCAATAAAAACCCACAAAATTGATGCAATCTACTCCCAAATATTTGAGGAAAAAACATGATTAAAAGGCAGATAAAAATGTTATGGAATACTGCAAAAGAAACATTCATAGAGCATCTAATAAGTTATCATTTTATCATGTGCCTTTTTCTCTGCTGTTTCATCACAGCCATTATGATATGGCTATTTTCATATTTTGAGGATACCCGTAATTTAAAGCATACTATAACATCTACGCTATTTCCACTTGTCATAATTGCTATGGCATATCTTTCAATAATGACAGGAAATATGTTCTCAGGAGAAATTGACAAACAAACCATGGGAACACTACTTACACTCCCAGTTAAAAGATGGGCATTATATTTTGGGAAAATACTGGGTATGATTTTGATTATTCCAGTTATAGTAATAATGCCTATTGGAATACTCGTTTTTGAATTAAGCATAATAGTTGGCTACCTACCCCCAGTCTTAATTTCAATAATACTCCAATTGGTACTAATCATCATGCTTACATTTACAGCAGTTATTTCCATCTCGGCATTAGTTTCTGTTATTCTTAGAAAAACACTTTATTCCGCAACAGTCATGTTTTTATATCTCATGCTGATGATTTTCATAATACCCATCCTGATAGGAGGGGGAGGGCCTGTTACAAGATATAATGTTAACTATGCATTAATTTTTTTGCTACCATATGCCTGTTTTTCAGCAGCGACTGTCTCCGCCGTTATATTAAACAATGTTGACCCCACATTATATTATCTTTTAATGGCATATTTTCTGATAGCAATGGTTTATGGTTATCTTGTGTTTAGGAGGATGGAACTATGATAAAAAAGGCATTCACAGTATTTGCGGTTATGTTTCTTTTTATTTCAATTAGCCCCTCATGTGTAATTGCATCAGACATGCAGTTTCAACCTCAGATTACCGCTGTGATGGGAGTTACTGACTTAACAGGTGATGAGATTAGTTATGAGCATCCTGCTAATCAGAACCAAGAACTACAACTATCTCTCAAGATAATCAATGTTGGGACAGAGAACATATCAAACATACAAATCCTAATCGTAGCGGTTTTACCAGAATATATTATAATGGAATATGATAATGCTAACGAGATGGCGCCCCACATAGATGATACTGCACATATTCTTAATGCATCAAGGTTAATGGGGGATGCTTACGAAATAAAACCAAGTAAGACAATAAAAATAACAGAACTTCCTCAAGGTGGCTTTACTCAGAAAAATTTTACACTTGTTTTTAAAACCGCTGGAAACTGGAATATTTACATAATAAGAATACATGAGAATGGTACCAAATCTATGCTCTCCAGTGGGGGAGTGGATGTGTCTAGAAACCTCCAAAAACACATGGATGTAATCAATTTTGGACTACCATTTGCATTTGTCGCTATGCTTACTATCGTTGCATACTTCATTCATAAAAAAAGGAAGCTAAAAATAATATCCTAATAAGCAAAAACTATTTCATTATCAGAACGTTTTTAGGGTT
>JAHIPG010000024.1 GCA_018894775.1 Nanobdellota archaeon | reverse complement strand
GCATTTGTTCATGGAAAATTCCCGATTATTTTAAATGTATTTGAAGGAGTAAAAGGTATTGCTATAAGGATTGAAGATTTTGGTAAAGGATTTGACTTTAAAAAAACTCAAAAAAATTACATGGAAGGAGAAAAATATTTTAATAATCATGGGTGTGGTTTTAGTTTTTATAATCAAAAGGAGCATTTAGTATCTTTTGAAAATGAAGGAACAGCTCTAAACATATTACACTTCTTTAACCAAAATGACTTAAAACAAAAGTTGGCAGCAGAAAATAGAATTAAAGGGTAGGTTAAAAGATGAACATCAAGAAAAAATGAAAAGAATCCAAGAACCAACATTAGAAGAACTGATCACAATAGTTGAGAAAGCTACAAAACTAAAGTTCCCTGAGAATGTAAGATCTGATATTAAATGTGAATATGTTGCACCTAAAGAATTCAGTAAACATAGTCTGGAAGCCATAGAATATGGTTTTAATAAAAAGTTAAGTGAAAATGAAGCTATGAGTATAAAGCTGGGTGATATATTCTCGCTAATGTTAGCTTCACCTAAAAATAACACAATATATGTTAATGAAACTAACACGAAGAGAATTATTCCGCCGTATGATAAACAGTATGATTCTATAAACAATATTTTGAAAAGTCATGAGCTAGGTCACATATTGTTATTCAATAAATATGAGAAATATTTTGACATACTTCGGGATTACACTAAGGAACTAAATGGATTGAAACCTTTTATAGAGATAGATGAGCTTTTTGCAGATTATGTTATGATAAAAACTATTGAGATGCTAAAACCAGATGAAGAGGCTATAAGTTTTATCAAAAATATATTAAACAAGTTCTATTCACCGCAAGGTTGGTATGAAAATCCTTTGATGAGTTCAAAAGATGCTTATGGCGATACAATAAAAAAATTTGAAGATTTAGGATCAAAATAAAAACTGCCTTAGATAGTAATTGAAGATTAGCCTTTGTATTCGCCGAATTTATCCAAAGCCTCTTTAAGTTCTCTATGTGTTTTTGCGTATTCTTTCAGTGATATTCCTAGCATTACAGCATTTACTGCTTGACGCATGCCCATTGCACCGTATTTGCTTCCGCGTGGGTTCCAATGGATTCCTCCACCAGCCTGTATTATTATGTCTGTTCCCATCCTTTCGATGAGTCTTGAGACAGAACCTGGGTGTAGTCCTCCTGATGCAACAGCGAATACTGGTTTGATGTTCAGCCAGTCTTGTTGAAGTACATGACGATTACTA
Organism: Nanobdellota archaeon; assembly: GCA_018894775.1. Taxonomy (GTDB): domain Archaea; phylum Nanobdellota; class Nanobdellia; order SCGC-AAA011-G17; family VGLX01; genus JAHIPG01. The sequence continues at coordinate 3,572 of JAHIPG010000024.1, read as the reverse complement.
TTTTCTTTTATGGATTTATCTTCAATCACTCTTTCGATATCCTGAATCTCTAACGTGCTTCCTTCCATCTTGCCAACGTGTGCTGTTCCGATGTGTAATTGGTCAACTCCGATAAGCCTTGCGACTTTTGCGACTGTCAGCATGCTGTATCCTTGATTTCCACGTGTTAGAGCTGCATGTCCTGCCCTGTGTGCGTGCATTACCATCTTAAAGTTCTGGTCTCTGATTGTTTGTAGTGCTGCCCAGCCCATGGTGATTATATCTACCATGATATATTTTCCACCTAATGACTTGACATATTTTGCTCTTTTGATCATTTCAAATGTTTCAGCTGTGATGTTTGGCATGTAGATCTTCTTTTCTCCGGTTTCTTTCTCTGCCTTGTCTCTCATCTTTAGGGTTAATGCTATTCTTTTCTTGAATTTGTTGAATGTCATAGAACTCAGGTTTTCATCATCTTTGACAACATCGCAGCCGCCTGCCCAGGAATTATAGGCTACCTTAGCATGTTCTTTCTCATTGAGACCTACTTTGGGTTTTACTATGGTTCCGACTAATGGCCTTTTCTTTACACCTAAAAGTTTTCTTATGCCTTGGATTCCGAATGATGGTCCTTTGAAGCTTTTCAGTAATTTTTCAGGGAAAGATATATCTTCTAATCTTAATGTCTTGATTGAGTTCATACCAAAGATGTTGCCGCCTATAGAGCTAAGTATCTGTGGCATATTTCCTTCTTCAAAGAGGTCTTGGTGATAAGCTACCTTTATGGTCTTCCTTTTCTCATTTACATAGAATATGTATGGCCTTAATGTTTTTTTGATTTTAGCGTTAAGGGTTCCAACATTTACCCATGTTCCTATAGAACTCTCTCCTGCGATATGGTTTGCTGCTTTTTCAAAAGAAATTCCTTTTGATGGTTCAAAAGTATATTCTGCAATTAGATATTTTTTATTAGGTTTGAATTTTGTATCAATATAGCCTTTATATCCGCTCATATTTTAACACCTCTTATTTTTTTCAAGATTCTGATAGTATAAAGTATACGTTTTCCTTTTAATCTGTTTCGGTTATACAATTATAGAAATATTTTTAAGTATAAAACCTCCATTTTTTGCTGATGGGTTTAGAAAAAATCAATAAAGAGCTTCAGGAAGTCAAGAAAGATTTGATTTCTAAGTTTAAGAAAAAAGGGTTGGATGAAGATAATATCCAGGCGAAGATGGATTCTGTAGATACTGAGTTTCTTATCCATGTTTTTGTCAATGGTAAATTTCTTACTGAATCTGACACTGAAGAAAGGTTAGGGTTCTATAAGCGTTTTTTGGAGCTTAAGGCTAAAGAATTAAAATAATCATTTCTTCTTCTTTTTCTTCTTGTGTTTCTTTTTTTCTTTTTTTATGAAGAACATTGCTATTGCTATAGCTATTGATGGTACTGCGACTATAATGCTTATGAGGAACATTTGTCCGGCAGTTGCTTTGATCCAGTCTATCACCAGGCTTGACATGAGTTTTAGTGCTATTTCTGGTGTTTCTCCATCTGCCATAGGTATTAATTTTGTCAATGCTGCCAGTTTTTCTGGTGATATGTTCATCACGTAATAGTTACCTATTGCTGAAAGTGTTGAGAGTATGCCTGTCTTTAGGCTTACAAGGAATAATGCAGCTTTCCATTTGAAGTCTTTTGCTACGAATGTCAGGAATGATCCTAGCAGGAATATGAATATGCTTACCGGTATTACTATGTAAAGGACTACTTTCCTTTGATCTCCTAGTGCTTCATTGAATTGTTCTTCCACCTGTTCCAGTTGAGGGGTTATCTCATTCTCCATTTGATCTATGAGTACATTAACAAATTCTCCTTTGATGTCTTCTTCTGTTTCTAGGTCAGGAAGTTTGGCGCATAAGTCTTCAGGCATCTCTTCTGGATTCTGCTTACATGCCATCTCTAGCTGTTTTTTATCAATTTTTACATCTGGTATCATTTCTTTTACTACCAAATCCTTATTCTCTTCAAAGAATTCTCCCATCTTTTCTTTTCCTGTGTCTGTGAAAAGGTGAAGGTTGTCTAAGCTATGGATCATGAATAAACTTGTAAAAATAGCCATTAATGCTATGAATATGAAGAATCCTCCAAAAACTTTACTAACCCATTTCAGGAAACCCATGATTATTAACTCGTTGTTTTTGTTTATAAACTTTTAGATGACAAAGAGAATCAATCCTAGAATAAAGCAGTAATAAGCGAAAAGGTGGAATTTTTTATTTATGATTATTTTTAGTAATAATTTCAGTGATATGTATCCGACTATGAACGATGATATCATTGCAACTGATAGTAAAGGAATGCTGATATCTGCCAATGCTAGGTTTTTTACTTCGAATATTGATGCTCCTATGATTGCTGGTATTGATAACAAAAATGAGAATTTGGCAACTAATTTTCTGTCTATCTTTCCTAATAAGCCCATTGATATTGTTATTCCGCTTCTTGATATTCCTGGTATTATTGCTATCCCTTGTGCTATTCCAATTAAGAATGTGTTCTTGTAGTTCAGTTTTTTATTACCTGTTTTCCTGTCTGAGAAGTATAGGAATATGCTTGTGAATATTAATGCAGATGCTATCGCGTATCTGTTGTAGAAGAATGATTTGAACGTATCTCTGAATGCAAATCCTATTATTGCTGTTGGTATGTTTGCTATTATTATGTATAATGCAAGTTTTCCATTCTCGCTTTTGAAGTCTAAGGATAGAACTGCTTTTAGAATATTTACAATATCTTTCCAGAATACGATGAAAACAACAGCTAATGTTGCCACATGAAGCATAACGTCAAACGCAACAGGTACTGATAATCCGAAGTACATCTGTGCTAAAGCTAGATGGCCTGAGCTGGATATTGGCAGCCATTCTGTTATGCCCTGTATTATTCCTAGAATTACAGCTTGTAGGAAGGTTATCATCTATATTTCTATAGCTTCTTCACCATTTAAATCTTTTTCAAAAGGGTCTTCTGAGTATTGGATTTCTAGTGTTTGTGTTTCTTCCTCTTCCCATAGCCATACGAATATAAGGAAGAAGTATTTTTTGAAGGTTGCCATGAAGCCTTTTTCTTCATAAGGTTCACATTTGATTTTAAAATTGCCATCTTCTACATATCCTTCTACTTTGCTGCATTGTTTTGGTTTGCATTCTTCTCTGAAATATTCCCATTCATCGCATTCTGAGTCTTCAAACATGCATACACCATACGTTCCTAGCTCTGTTTCTCTCATATCTAGCTTATAACCGTCTTCCTCGCATTTTACTGCTGCAGGGTTTGGCAATGCTGCTACGATTCCTGTTAAGAAAATGAATATTACTAGTGAGCTTATCCACTTTTTCATGGTTTTGAATACTACTCTTTCATATTTAAGCTTTTTTAAGAATCTGAAGTTTCACAGTTTCCTTTTAAAGGGGTTTGTAGTTTGCACTATTTCTATGTTTTTGCTTAATTTTTTGGTTTAGATATTTTATAAAAAATATTTGAACCGTTCTTTTCTGAAGCCGTACATTTCTAGGAACTCGTTT
>JAHIPG010000276.1 GCA_018894775.1 Nanobdellota archaeon | reverse complement strand
TCTTTTTTTCTTTTGCGTAAACTCCAGCGTAATTATTTGCATGTCCCCAATCAAAACAGATTCCTAAATTGGGGCTGTCGATTTTTTTTAAAATTTTCTTTAAATCGTTATAGTCTGATCCTATATTATAATTACCTTCCACATCTCTTGGTGCGTTCTCTATCGCTATTATTATCCCTCTTTCTTCTGCCTCTTTTACTGCGAATTCTATGTTTTTTAAAGTTGAATCAATATTAGCTGGTTTATTTTTAACAGTTCCTGCATGGTAGACTATTATCGGATTTGGTTCTGTTGATAATTCTTTAACCACTTTAAGTTGTGAAAGTATTTTCATCCTTGAATCATATGAATCTTCTGCAAAGTTAAGCTCCATATATTTGAATTGCCCTCTTAAATCTTCATGGGATCCATGGAAAGCGTATATCTTCCAATTTTTGTTTTTTATTTTCTCTACTTTCTTTTCATTAATCGTTATGCCATCCTTTTCCATTAGTCCTGCCAAACAGAAATTAAAGTCTATACCATCAAATTTTTTGAATGCTTTCTTGTTTAGTCTTTCGACTATGTTCCATTTTTTAAAGAAATCCCATCCTGTAAGATATGCAAAACTATCTGGTAAGACACTTAATGGGCATCTTGTAACATATGTCGGATCGATAAGATACTTCATTTTTCCCTGCAAATGATCCTTTTCTTTTTTTGCAACCATCGATTTAGGTAGTTAAAAATTTCTTTATTGCTTCAATTTCTGACTTCTTCTTATCATAAAGACCTTGTTTAAGTTTTAACCCATGGTGTTCTATATCCCATTCCATGGTCATAATCTCCTTTTGGAGATTCTCTAACCTATCTGTAGCTTCCCGTTTATTTAATTTTACTTCGGTCTCTTGAACCATTCTAGCCTCCTAAATATAATTTTCCCCCTTTTCCACAAAATTGTAAGATATCGTAATACTTCTCTTATAATACATAGTTCTCATAATACTTAAATGTTTGGTTTTAGCATTTAAAAGCGATTAAACCCCCATTTTTTGAGGATTTAACACATTTTGAGGGTCAAAATGCTGTTTTAAGACTTTGAGAACTTCTTTTCCTTCTTTTCCATGCTCACATTCCAGCCATTTTGCATGGTCCAACCCTATTCCATGATGGTGGCTTATTGTGCCTCCATTCAAGACTATAGCCTTCATTGCTGCATCTTTTATTGTTTCCAATTGCTCTATTTCTTTTCCAGGTATAGCCTTAGCTACAAATGTATAGTAAAGAGCTGCTCCTTCTTTATAAATGTGAGATATATGAGCTTGAACCATTCCATTTACACCATAAGAACCTATAGCATTTTGTATATTTTTGGTTATATGACCATATAGTTTGGGTATATTATCCCAGTTTGTTGCTGTTTCTAAGGTATCAACTAACATCCCTATATCAATAAGGTCATCTCTTAGATATGGTAATTCAAATCTGTTCTTATACCAGTGGTCTCCTGGAGTTGTTCCAAGGTAGAATCCTGGTATTATTTTTTTTGCTTGTTTTAATTTGAATTCAACTTCGTCTTTTAGTCCTTCAAAACCAAGTATCATCATGCAGGCATCATCACCAGTATATCCTTTTTTTGAGATATATTTTTTTATTATTCCTTTTGCCAGGTTACTTATAAGTCCTTGAGATTCTGATGAACCTATTTTTATCATTGATTTTGTCTCTTGAGGGTCTGATAATCTAGCAACAGAGGGTGTAATCCCATTCTGCATCAGGTACTTTAAGCTATCTGATCCATCTTCAAAATTCTTTAGTAAGAATCCACAGTAGTGTTTTTCTTCAGGAATAGGATGTAGTTTGATTATTGCATCTGTGATTATTCCTAATGTCCCTTCTGAACCTATAAGGATTTGTTTGATGTCTGAGCCTGATGCTGATGCAGGAATGATTTTTGTTGATATTTTTCCGTTAGGATAGCACATTGTCAAAGCTTCAACCATATCTTCTATTTTTCCGTATTTTGTTGAGTTCTGTCCTGCTCCTCTTGTTGCTATCCACCCTCCTAATGTTGAATATTCAAATGATTGTGGATAATGTCCTAATGTGAATCCTTCTTCGTTCAGTTCCTCTTCTAAATCTGGTCCAAGAATTCCTGCCTGTACACTTGCTATGTGTGAGTTTTTATCTATATAGAACAATTTGTCTAATTTTTTTAGGTCCATGCATATTGTTCCTTCGCAAGTTGTCTCTACCCCTCCGACAACACTTGTTCCTCCACCGAATGGAACTATTTTAAGAGTGTTATCCTTTGCGAATTTGATTATATCTTGCACTTCCGATGTTGCTTTAGGATAACATATTATGTCTGGAGCATATTCAATGTCCCCTTTTCTTATTCTTATCAAATCTTTGTAGCTTTTTCCATAAGAATGAATTAATCTTTCTTCTTTTGATGTGTAGGATTCTGCTAATGTTTTTATCTTATCTATTTTATTATCACTTATTGTTAATTTTGGTAGTTGAATATCTTTGAAATCTATTGGAGGGTATTCTGTTAAGTCCAAATCTAATAAATCTTTCAAATAATCCAGAAGTTTCTCTTTATTTTTCAATCCATATTCTCTATCCTTGGAGCCCCAGCCCCACCATTTCATATGTTGCATCTTATTTTCAATAATGAGGGATTTTAGGTTTTTATTTAAACCTATGCTTTTTTGGCTAAACGTTTATATATTTGGATACTTAATATATTTTAATATGAAAAGAGGAGTTAAACTTCTGCAAACTTATACTTTGACACAGTTGGTTTTCCTATGGGTTTC
>JAHIPG010000275.1 GCA_018894775.1 Nanobdellota archaeon | reverse complement strand
GACTTGGATAGAATCATACGCATACACAACGCCAGCGACAAAAGAAGAATTGATATGGGTGTTGATGAAAACGGCACAAGAAGGTATGCGCTGAGCGATGGGGTTTACACCTGCGTAGGCGACCCCAGACATGCCATAAATAAACTCCATTACATGAGCAGGAAGAAACAGGAGAATTTTAGAACATTTAGGAGTGTCCGTGCTCCTCAACCAGGAGAATATTTCTGGTTCAAAGAACATATCAAACACTGCGAATACGCAGAACCAGAGAAGCAACTGAAGGACAAGTTTGTATTCAAAGCACAACACGAGGATGGATTTATTGAGTACTTCAGCTTTTATAAAAATGCAATATTCAGCAAACAGCAGAAGGATTATATCTGGTCAGCTAAGTACCTGCATAATCTTGCAGAGAAGTCTTTGAGGAACAGTCAACGCCATGATACACAGGGTCAGCGTGACTGCTACGGATACCCCGTGAACCGTTTTGTCTGGCAACCCACCCGGGAAGAAGTCTTCACAGAAATCACTGGTGCAGACTTGTTCAATGAGAAAATCAGGAACAGCAGAAACAGAAAAACCAGTCCTGAGGACACACCAGAGCCAATTGTTACTGATGAGGATAGAGAAACACTCAGAATACTGCATCAGCAGGCACGAGACCAGATATATAGATACAGGGAAGCGCAAAAGGACTTGGAAACAGACAACAGGACAGATCTGGAAAAAACCTATAATGGTATCTTTGATAAAATCTATGGGAGAAAAAACTCCCATACCTCTTTTTAATATATTCTTTTTTTTTATCATAACATTATTTTCCAATATACATGGAAATATATTTAATTAATTTATGTTTTATTATTATTATATTTTATCAAAAAAGTTTTTGGATGATAAAAAAAATAGGAGTGCTTGATGAAAAGCACTGGATGTCAGCCTCAAGAAATATATATGTAACTTGATGTATATATAATTTAACTTAACCCTCGCCACCCCTAGTTAGGGAGGGAAGTAAAAAAAGGGGAAGCCCCCCAAAGTGTATTTAAGTCATTAAGAGTATATATTGCCTGTGGAGAGAGAATATGATACCAACACGTGTTTATTTGGATACCTGTGTGCTGGGGGAACTTGTTTCAAAACCAGGTTCAAGCAAGAGAAAGGCTGTAGAAAACATTATCAAATTAGCGTGTGAGGGACAAATCAAAGTTTTTACCTCAAAATATGTGAAGGATGAGATTGAGGAGTCACCTGAAAATATTCGCAATACGCTACTACGACTTCTGAGTGAGTTGCCCCATAAAGCGGTTGTTGAGAATGAAGAGATACTTTATCTGGCAAAAAGGTATTCTAAAGAAATAGGACTCACACGCTTGGATGCTTTCCATGTCGCAGTAGCTGTTGCTAATGCGTTAGATGTTTTTCTTTCATTCAACCGAAGAACAATCATAAACAAGAAAGTAGCAAAGAAACTGAAAAGGTTCAATGAATCAATGGGTTACAAAACCCCCATGCTCTTAACACCCGATGAATTCTCCGAAAAGGTTAATAAAGAAAAAGGACATAGGAGAAAGAAGTGAAAAATATGGGATTAAAAAAGCTTAAGGAATTAGTAAAAAAAATCGATGAAAATAAGCTCTACAAAGAATGGGGTGGCAAAACACCCACTGAATACTTTAGAAGCCTTAGAATAGAACTGGAATCGAAAAGGAAAACAAGCGCAGGATAAAAACAAAAAAAAATGTTTTCAGAAAATAGAAAACAGGCAAGGAGTATTTAAGAATTATGAGTAATTTTTCAAAATCCATCTACGGCATAACCTCAATCGTTTACGCATGTATATCTATAATCCTATCAATACTTATACCAGACAGCCTTATAGGAGGAAAGGATAATGGAACTTATATTCCATATACCTTATTTATTCTCAGTTTTGCTACGATATTTCTTGCTGGTTTAAGCGCTCGTTATGATAAGATTAAAAAATGGGCTAAGGTGGGTGTTTGGCTTGGTATACTGGCACTGTTTTTTGCAATTCTTCGGATTTCTTGCTCCATCTAATAAATCTTAATAAAATCTAACCTCGAGAATATTTTACAGAAGGAATTGGGAACTGTTCAATAACAATTTTTTATCTTTTTTTATCAAAAAGGTTTTTTGGGTGATAAAAAAAATGACAGACAACAATGGTAAGAAAATGGAGACTGTGGAGGATTACGCCAGAGAACACATTGATGCCCGTATACATGCACTTCGAGCACCTAAGCCTGTGAGCACCAGAATAATGGATGTAACAGGCAACGGTGACAGCGAATGGAACAGCATGCTCGGCAGATTACACCTCAAATAAAAAACCCTTAATTCTCTCTCTTTTTCTATTATTTTTTTTTTAACAATAAATTGATTAAAAAAAAGTTTTTACAATCCAAAATAAGGGGAATGACAATGAGGTCAGAGTACCGAAGGATGCGGAACACCCAGAACAGAATACAAATAAAAGGGTTTAGTCTGATATAGTCTCTGATAACAGCCATTCCCCATTCAAACATTTATAATATATTTCTCTTTTTTTATTCTTATCAGGTACTACAAAAATCAGAAAAAATGTTTTTTAAAATATTTATTTATTTTTTTCCCCCTAAAATGTTGAGGTGAAAAAATCATGACAAACAACAAAGGATTATATGTATGCAGACTCAAAAGTAAGAAGGATGGTTTTGAACAAGAATTCCAGGGCAGCGGCCAGGCATTAAAGGATTTTGAGGAAAAAG
>JAHIPG010000274.1 GCA_018894775.1 Nanobdellota archaeon | reverse complement strand
TTTAAATTTAAGCTTAAAGAATTCCTTTCTAATTTTCTCTTTTTGCATAAAACATCACCTCAAATCCAGCAAACATTACTGGATTTTAAAGGTGGTGACATATGTCACTTGGGCACACACACTTATTGTAAGACAGAACTTTTAAATAATCTCAAACCCCATTCTAGATAGTAAAATGAGGATATTGTTTGCCGTTACAGGTGTAGGATACGGCGATGCTACTAGAGAGCACGCCAACATAGAAGCATTTCTCAAAAAAGACCCGAATACAAAGATAATGGTGGCAGGCTACGACAATTCTCTCAAATATTTCAAGCCAAAATTCCCAACAATAGAGATAAGAGGCTACAAATTCACAGAACAAACCATGAAATTCTCAGCAATGAAGTTTGCATTAAGCAATTATCCTCTTCCATTCAAATGGACAGCAGATGCGATAAAGCTGAAAAAACAGGTAAAAGAATTTAACCCAGACATAATAATCTCTGATTTTGAGCCAGTAGGCATGATATTATCAAGATTACTCAAGAAAAAAGGGGTATTCGTATTTGCCTATGATCCTCAGGCATATAAGATATGCCCTTATAAGAACCCAAAAACCAATTTACAGGCAAAATACTTCAACACATTATACAAAAGCGCAAACGCAGTAATAATACCAAAACTATTAGGAAGAAAAAAAGAAACATACAAGAAAAAATACCATTATGTCAATCCAATCATAAGAACAAAGCCTTCAGAACTCCCGCCAAAGGACGAACTGATGGAAAGCTTGGGCCTAGAAAGAGAACCAATAATGGTGATGCTTGGAGGATCAAAATTCGGAAACATACTAGCAAACAAGATAATGCATTTTGCACATCTATTCAATGAAGATTTCATAATATTCGGCTCACAGATAGAAAAAAAATACAGAAAGAACGTAAAATATTACCCTTTCAAGAAAAACGTATTGGAGTATATGAAAGTAAGCAAGGGAGTAATAACACTCGGAGGGCATCTGACATTATCTGAAACATTAGCATTCAAAAAACCTGCCATGATATTCCCGATAGCAGACCATGTAGAACAAATCTTAAATGCTTACACGCTAGAAGGTGTATCACACGTAAGATACAACCTTAAAGATCTCAGAAAACACATAAAAACCTTTTTAAGGAATCTCGACCCGTTAAAAAAGAGGATACCAAAAATAGAATTCAACGGCTCTGAGCAAATAGTAGATATTGTATATAACATGTTAAAAAAATGAGACTGGTAAAAGAGGTGGTAATAGTATTTCTGTTATTCTTATCATTAGCTATAGCTACAGAAGATGTCAGTATAGAAAGCGCAACTGATGTAATCGCAAATTGTGGTAATTTAGACTGTTTCAAAGTAAATTTCGACGAATGCACTCCATCAATACTTACACTAAAATTTTGGGACGAAAAAACATATGAATATGAAATAAAAACTCCGACAACTTCTGGATGTGAAGTAAGCTCAAAATTCACAAAACATCCTGACAGGGCATGGTACAATAAGAAGATGTCCTGCGTATATAATAATTCTCTTGAATTTGAAGAGGCTGTAACAGATATGAGCAAATGCAGCGGTGATTTGTACACCCTTTTTACTGCTCCTGAAGAAGAGGAGGAAGAGGAAGAAGTAGAAGAAGAGGAAGTAAAAGAGGAGCCAAAAAAGACACTAAGAAAAGTAATAAGTTTATGTGATGGTTGTATGATTAGCAACACATGTGTTAAAGAAGGATCACAAAAAGCAAAAGAACTTGGCGGATCAATCTACTACTGCAGTTCAGATCTAACAGTAGAAGTAGTAAAAGATGTAAGTGAAAGCTGTTCTGCTGATTATGAATGTGAATCATATCTCTGTGATGATGGATTATGCAATGTGGTGATGGAATCTGGTAATACTCCAACAATTCTTACAGGTGTCCTGATAGCTTTAGTCATCATCCTGATAATCGGAGCATACTTCATAGTCAAGATAGGAATAGGAGTAAAGAAAATAGGGGAAGCAGAGGATAAAATAGACAAAGGACAGCAGCCAAAAAAACCTTTATTCTCATTCAAAAAACAAGAGCCTAAAAAGCTCAGCGAACAACAAAAGCCTTACCAGTATAGGGCAAAATATGATCCTCTTGAGAAAAAAATGAAAGCAAAGTTCAACAAAGGTCTCAAGAAGTGAACTTCTTTAAAGTATCTAACCATTCTTTAGGATTTTCTCTATGCATTATAGAATCTATAGAATAAATTGTAACGTTTTCTAAACCAGCACTCTGGACCATCTCAAGATCCCCATAGAAATCATTAGTATTCCTATAATACCCTTCTGTATTCAATATGCCTGGGCCTATAAGACCAATAGATGCTAACATACTTTTGTTATCCTTCAATGATTTTCTTAGGATTCTTTTATTATACCATTTAACCAAAGGACGCAGTAATCTGCCTGGCGGTGAGGTATACATCATCATCTGTAAAGTCATATTATACTTCTTCTCTATTGTTATGCCTAATTTTTCCATGTAGAATTTTGGCAAAGGAAACTCGTTGACAAGTATCTTGGTATCATTCTTAGCAAGCCAATATATGGTTTCTCTAAGATATTCTTTATTCTTGGCCTTTCTGAAGAACATCTCTATGAGCCATAAGACTATCTTTAAATTATTATAATCAAAAGGAGGGATTGGAGGCTCTAAGTCTATCTTTATATCCATACCCTTGAATTGCTTGAGCTTATCTATACCTTTTTTAGGTGTCAATCCTGAGAACCAATAACCTTGAGATTTTGGCAGTATAGGCCATGCAGCAAGAGTGATATATTTTGACTTTATCTTTTTCTTGTATTCTAAGAACTCTTTCTTGCTCTTTACAGCAATGTAGATTTTTACCTTAAAATCTATCAGTTTTATTGCTTTTTTCCAATATACCGTATCCGGAAATTCACACCAAAGGGTTATCTTTTTAAACATATACGTCATATATAGATTATACAGGTTTATATGGTTTTATTGACTACTAGAAAGTAGTAAATAATAGAAAGATTTATATACCAGAAAAGGGTAAAATAGCACAAGGAAAATGAAATTAAGGAGAGGCATCAGGCCTAAAAACTCAGCAATAAACTTTGCAATAGAATTCACAATAAGCTGGTTACTATTCATACTTCTAGCATACGCTATACACGAATATTCACACCTATTAACACTAAAAATGCTTGGAGGAGATGGAGCCATTACAGAATGGAATCTTATGACTCCTATAAGTATGCCACCGGTAGAGCATGGGGCAGCACTAATAGCCTTAGCAGGTGGCTGGGGAGTAATGATAGTGTATTCAATATTACTATTAATCATAGAAGAAATGCAGGAACGATGTGCCTTACTCATAATAGCCATACAACAGGGAATATATGGAGTAGGAGAAATGATGGCCCATATGGGTATAGGGGTAAACATGTTTGTAGTTGCATTCCTAGGATATGTAATAGGTATAATACCGGTACTGTTCCTGGTCTATAAAATATTTGGACATAAGAGAAGAATCGTAAAGAAAATATCTTACGTATATCAATAGAAATTCTTAAAAAGAGTGTGATAAAGGATATATCATGCATAGTCACAAAACCATTGAGGATGTATTGAACGAAGATATCCAGTTCGGAGATAAAGCTAAAGCACTCTGGAAAGAGATGAAGACTAATGTTAAATTAGAAGCAGCCTGTATTCTAGCATGTGAATTCGGAGAATGGGGAACAGAAATACTAGCATATGGGATTGGTTTACCATTTATGAACGAAATAGGAATTCTTGGAGGGGTAGCACTAGGCGGAGGATATGCATTATATCACGTCTATCAACATGCAAAAGCACACAATGAAGGAGTTCCCTCATTATTAGATGCAGCAGCATACGCAGGAAGCACAGAAAGCGGATGTATTATAGGAGCAACACTAGCAGAATACTCAGCCGGAAAATTCGTAGCAACAGTAAACAATCCTTTAGCACTAAGCAACATACTCGTGAGAGGTGCAGCACTTATACCAGCATTTGGAATAGGACTAACATTGATGAGCTCATTCACATACACTAAGAAAAAAGAGGTTGTTAGATGGGTATCAGAAAAAGACGCAATAAAAAACATCAAAGCAGAAGGAAATCTAGAACATAAACTAAATAAAAACAAACTAGAGATAAAAGGACAAAATTCAAACATGATAATCAAAGAAAAAGGATTACCAAGAACATATCACAATGATTATGACAAGGATAAAAACTCATTGTACTTAATACAATCAAAGATAGCAAGAGCAAAACCAGACTATGGACAAATAGTCCAGGATCATGCAGAACACTTATTTGAAGAAGCAGGATATTCAATAAATCCAGTATTTAACATCTATAGCTGTTCAACTAGCTGTGGAGAACAAGAACATGAGCATGACTCTTGTGATCATGACCATTAACTACTTAATCTGCAATAATTTATTCTTCTGATAGAAATCTTCTATAGTGTAAGGATCCCACCAATGACCTTTTCCACCATAATCCATAATCTTACCGTGATAAATCATACTCCTCAAATGGAAAGGAACAATACTTGGACTATAATCAGCACCTTCACTATCTTTGCCCCTTATCTCAATCAACTTATAGCCATCAAACCCTCTACCTAATCTCATAATAGACCTTCTTATAGCAATATCCTGCAAGTGCGTATTAGGAGTTTCTTGTTTACTATAATCAAAACCAGAATGAACATTAGAAGGTGCAGTATCATAAACATCACAAGCCTTACTTATAAGCCATTCAAGCTTAGCAGGATACTTCTTAAACCATTCATAATAACCATCTTCATAAATTTGTAAAGCTTCCTCACGAGGAATAACTAACTTGCCCCATTCATAAGCGAGTCTCCAGTTACCCTTACCATACTCCTCATTCCACTTCTCAGCTAACTCCTCTCTTTTCTTACCAAAATAACCTGGCCTTTCAATCGTCTTCCATCCCATAATAAAAAGTATCTTTAGCCAGATTATAAATTTATCGCTCTAAAGAAAACTATTTAAATAAAAAGATGTCATTCTCACTTATGTCAGGACCAGAAGGTACACTACTTGTTTTACTTGCAATACTATCATTCGGGCTAATCATACCTGAATTGATAAGGAAACTGAAAATACCTTTTATTACAACATTAATACTTCTTGGTGCAATCCTAGGACCTAACGGCATAGATTATATACAATCAAATGAAGTCATAGAATTCTTTGGATTCTTAGGTATGACCTTCCTTATGCTTATGGCAGGACTAGAAACAGACCTTAGTAAACTAAAACAAATAAGGAACAAACTTTTCGTACTTGTAGGATTCAATACCATAATACCTTTTATTGTAGGTGTATCAATAACGAGACTGTTTGGCTATTCATGGCTGACAAGCTTTTTGATAGGAGTAATTTTTGTCTCATCATCTATGGCAATAGTGATACCATCATTGAAGCTGGCAGGCATATTCCACAAAGCTGTAGGCCAAATGATATTATCTGCAGTTTTGATAGCTGATGTCCTTAGCCTGATATTGCTAAGTTTCATACTTCAAACTATAGATCCTATAACCAAACTGCCATT
>JAHIPG010000273.1 GCA_018894775.1 Nanobdellota archaeon | reverse complement strand
TGAACGTAACGATTAGAAAGTTTGTGCAAGAAATCATCTCTCGTATTTACAAGCTTTTCATACTGCCTTGTAAGTTTAAGCCTAGATTTTCTTCTATTAATACTGCCTTTTTTCTTCTTACTCAACATTCTATGTAATTTTGAAAGCTTTTCTGCTTTTTTCTTCAAATGGCGAGGGTTCTCTACCTTGTTGCCTTCGCTGTCGTAAACCACGTCGTTCAATCCTAAATCAATGCCAACAATCTTCTTAATTTGCTTTTTTGGAACAGTAACTTTCAACTCTGAGGCTAAGGTAGCGTACCACTTCCCAGAAGGATAATGCTTAATTGTTACCTGCTTGATATTCCCTTTGATGTTTCTGTGACATCTGATAAGAACATCACCAATCTTAGACAACTTCAAAGTCTGGCATCTTTTTCCTGTCATTACCAGCTTAAAGCCTGACTGGTTATAAACAAAAGTTTTGAACCTGCTCCTGCTTTTGAACCTAAGCCTACCTACTTTCCTTTTACCTTTCGTCTTAGCCAGGCTATTAAGATTTGAGAATAAGCGATAGCATTCGTATTGCATAGTCTTAGAATATAATTTCTTAAATGAAGGGTCACATATCTTCATATCAGGAATGATACCCTGGATCTGTGATCTGTCAATCACTTTCTGCCTGTTTAATTCATTGAGTAGGATATTATAAGTTTGCCTGCATAACTCTAAAGTCTCAAACATCTTTTCTTCTACTTCCCTGCTCGGATACAATCTGAACTTATGAGCAATCACCACCTTTTCCATCAACAATAAAAAAATTGGTTTGCCTTTATAAAACCCTACCCACACACATGTCGCATGTCGCGTACCCAAAGGATTTCCGACGACAAGAAAAAAATTCCGGCCAATTCATCTGACACCAAATCACAAGAATTTAGAATCAGACTTCTTAGCGAAAGAGTTAAAGTCAAAATAAATTTTGTTAAAAAAAAAAGAAAAAAGATATTAAGCTTGACCTAATCTGTCAGCTATATCTTCTCCAGGTTGTTTTTGTTCTTGAGCTTTTTTCATGATTTCAGCTGCTTTTTTTGCTTCAGCTTCGAGATCTACGCCTAAATCTTTCAAACCTTTTAGGTGAGCTTGCATTAGCTGCTCAACGATTTGAACAATCTTGACCATTTCTTCTCTTTCTTTTGCCAAAGTTGCTAAAGCACCTTTGTGAAATCCAATTTGCTCTTCTTTACTTACTTGTGGTTGTTCTTCCATTTTATCTCTCATCCTCCTATCTGATATGTTAGTTTAATCTTGCCTTTTAAGGGCCAGTTCTAGTATATAAATGTTTCTATTTGTTACTACCAATTAGTAATTACATTTCTAGAATTCTTTTGCTCGCCTCAAAAAAGTCTTCCACAATAAAATCAGGCTCTACATTGCATATCTTATCCCTGCCACCATAGCCTGTTTTTACTAAGAAAGTCATGCAACCCATATCCTTACCAGCCTGTATATCAGTGGTTTTATCCCCTATAAAGAAGCTCTTTTTAGGGTCAATATTATGCTCTTTTACAGCCTTTTCAATCATCCCTGTTCTAGGCTTCCTGCAGTCACAATTGTCACTTGTATGATGAGGGCAGTAGTATATCCCTGTCAGCCTTATACCTTCATTTTCTAACAATGAAACCATCTTTTTATGGACAGATTCTAGATCCTGCTCTGTATATTCCCCCTTGGCTATTCCGCCCTGATTTGTTATAACTATAAGCTTAAATTCCCTCTGATTCAGATTTTTCAAGGCTTCTATAACACCTTCTATAAATTTAAAATCCTCCGGTCTAGAGATATAACCACCAAAATCTTTGTTTATTACTCCATCACGGTCTATAAATATTGCTTTATCCATAAAAAAGAATATAGTTTAAAAATATATAAAAAAGTATCTATTTTTTCTTGCCATAAAGCTTTTTTTCAACCAGATCACAAAGAATGTGCCCTATGGTTATATGTGCTTCCTGTATCACACTAGTCCTTTTTGAAGGGACTTTGATTATGTAATCTGCTGTATTCTTTTCCTTAGCTTTTCTTGAAGCATGATTAATTGCAAGTTTTGAATATATTCCATCTTTGCCTACCAATGCTACAGTTAAAGCCCCTATCTTTTTTGCTTTTCTCAATCCTCTAAGTACATTTGTTGAATTTCCGGATGTTGATAAGCCGATAACAATATCATAAGGTTTGACAGCGCTTTCTACCTGTCTCTCAAATATCTTATCATAACCGAAATCGTTTCCTGCTGCTGTTATTGCTGAAATATCTGCGTTCAACGCTATAGCTTCAAGGCTTGGTCTGTCCATCTCATATCTTATTGTGAATTCTGCTGCTATATGTACACATTGTGCAGCACTCCCTCCATTACCAAACATGACTACCTTTCCACCATTGTTATAAGAATTTACTATCTCATCTGCAATTTCTTCTATAAGCTTAGAATCTTTTTTTAGGTCTTTTTTTACCTTAATGCTTTCTTCTATCCTTTTTTTGATGTAGCTTTCCATTCTGAATGCCCCCATTGGATCAAGAGATCCACATCCTTCAGGTCAGGTATGTCGCAGGCTCCGAAGCAGCTTTCAGCCCATATCAAGATGTCTGCATCTGTATGCTCTGTTAAATAGTCAACAATCTGTATTGCCTTTTGTTTCAGACCTTCCGGTAGTTGTATGCAAACCACTTTAGAACCTCTAGCGATTATTTCACCTGCAGCTTTTTCCAACTCCAAATCATAGTTCATAATTATGTTATGATTAACAGCAAGGTTTATATTATTTTCTTTTCTAGAAAGATAAGATGTTCAAAGATAGGGTTTACAAACTTGCTAAGAAGATTCCCAAAGGCAATGTAACGACTTATAAGGAGATTGCTAAATCCTTGAATTCTAAAGCTTATCGTGCAGTTGGTACAGCTATGAATAAGAATCCTTTTGCTCCTATTGTTCCATGCCATCGTGTGATAAACTCAGATGGTAAAATAGGTGGTTTTGCTTCAGGAGTTAACAAAAAAATCAGGCTTCTAGAATCTGAAGGTGTTAAAGTTAAAGACAAAAAAATTGATCTCAAGAAATATCTTTTCAAGTTCAGATAATCAACGGAAAGGTTTAAATACAGCCCAAGAATAGGTTGGTTTAAAGGAGGAATTTTACAATGGGGGGCTTTTTTGAGAAACTTATTACATGTGCAGCTATAGGAATAGCTTTATCACCTTATTATTGGTATGCATCCAAAAATGAGATTGCTTATAAGGACCATAAGAGGCCTGCTCTTGTCGAGAATATTGATCCTCAAAAGTTAGAACCTCAGAGTCTAGAGGATAAGCTTAAAGCATATAAATCAGATGAGACTTTTATTGAAAAATACACACCCGGCATTCCTTCTTATAATAATGAGATAATTAAACAGGATATAGAGAGCCCTTACCAGAATCAGACAATCATAACTTCAAAGAAAAGTGCTCCTGATGAGATTCTTAGGAATGAAAAACCAAGATATAGGATTATTGAGGATAAAGATTTCTTCCTTTTCAAATGGATTGGTTATGTAGGATCTTTACCTTTCAAAGCGCTATTCATGGATTCGGATATTAACAATTATGTAAAACCTGAAACAAAGAAAAGTATTGAACGTCTTTTAGAGGCAGATAATAAGATTGATGGCCTGACTGTTCGATTAAACCATACTCATCCCTTGCAGGATACCTGGCGTCTTTTTACAGATAAGGATTTAAGAGAAAGGAATAATTTCTTTGCCAGACTGATATTAGGTTTTCCTTCAACATTTCTTGGAGAATTAAGTGCTAAGTTTGTTAGATGCGATTATTATAATCCTTATACAAAGGTTGCTACAATGTATAGTAATGTTGAGGGTGTTGCTAAGCATGAGCTAGGACATCATAGGGATTTTATGAGGTTTGACCGTGATTGGTTGTATTCATTATCAAGGATTCTTCCACCAGTGATGCTTTATCAGGAGTGGAAGGCAACAAAGTATGCCAAATGGACTTTAGAAGAAAAGAACAGGACTGATTTCGGAAGGTTCTTAGTTCCTGCTTATGCAACCTATGTTGCAATTACATTACTTGGTATATACAAATTCTTTAGAAAAAGAGAAGATGAGTGAACTACTTACACCAAAATAGGATTTTGGAATAAGCTTCCTATTTCTTCGACAGAAGTTGCAACCATCACTGGTCGTAGAGCTTCCATCTCCGTAGGCGTTGATTCGGACAGTTCCTGCCCTATCTTAAGCTCTTTGAGCATCAAATTTTTTACTTCCAGAGCGGAGTTGTGATCTCTGGGAATTTCTAAGCTACAGAAAGGACATTTATGCACTCTTTCTGCTAATTCTTTTGCTACTGTTTTTCCGCAACTGCTGCATCTTTGGGTAGTTCCCCTGTAATTGACGGTCATGTAGTGCTTACCAGTTCTTTCAACCTTGTAAGCAACGAACTGCCTGAGCCTACCCCAAGAAGCGTCTAATATAGATTTTGATAACCTATTGTTCTTTACCATGTTATTGATCTGTAAGTT
>JAHIPG010000272.1 GCA_018894775.1 Nanobdellota archaeon | reverse complement strand
TTAAAAGATAAATTAAAGGTGACGATTCCAACGGTAATAGGGTTAGGGTTAGTCGGTTCTAAAATTTTTAATGTTGCAGGAGGTGGCGTATCGACAATTGTTCTCGGCTCGGTAATTATAGGTCTGATAGGTTATGTTTTTAAGAGTTATTTAAGCTATAAAAATGCGGTTCTCAAATATGTTACAGCTCTGAGTCAAGGTCTTTATTTTAAAAACATAGATAATAATTCAGGTGTTTTTTATCATATCGTAAACGAAGCTGAAGAAGAGGAGGGAAAAGAAGCACTTTTGAGTTATTATTTTTTGCTTAAGAGTAGAAAGCCAGCCAAAGATACTGATATTGATGATGAAGTGGAAAAATGGATTGAAAATAAATATAACATCAAACTCGACTTTGAGATTAGCGATGCTTTGAGCAAACTTCAACGACTTGAATTAGCAGAAAAAACAAAAACAGGCCTTTGGGTTGCGAAAAATTTGGATACTTCACTTAAACATTTAGATTACATTTGGGATAATTATTTTAAATACAATGTATGAAAACAGGAAAAAATCCTTGGCTTGACATTACCTTATAATAATATCAATAGAGAAAAATTCACTTATGATAGTTATCAGAGTACCCCGCAGCAGAGCAGTGGAATAAAAAAGGGTTATTTATTTTTTTTCTTTCCCTTCTTCTTCACAACCTTCTTTTTCTTCTTAGTTTTTTTCTTCACATCTTTCTTCTTCTTTGTTTTCTTTTTAGCCATAATTACTCATCCTCCTTTTAGTTTCTTTCCACAATATCCGCAAACTTGCCAATCAGGCTGAAGTTTTTTACCACAGAAAGGACAGTATTGAATTTGTGGTGTTTGTGTTGTAGGTTGAGTTATCTGTGGTATTGGCTGTTGTGGTGGTTGATATGCTTGAGATGGCTGTGGCGGTACTGGTTGTATAGGCTGTTGCGTTTTCTCGGTAGCACAAGCCTTGCACACTCCTTTATCCTTATCCCAACATTCTTCTATGCAAACCCATCTGCTACAACTGGGGCATTTTGCTAAATCTGTTTTCGCTTCAGTAGCAACTTCCCTTGCCATCTTTTTTACATCCTCACCACCTTTTGCTGCGAATGCTATATCTGCAACACCACTGATTGCTGCCGCGCCACCCGTTACAACCCCTAAAGCAATCTTTGCGCTTCCCATTGCAATCTTCTTCACTTTATCCCAATCAACCTCAGAAATAGGTCCGAGTTGTTTTCGACAAATTGAGCAAATGAGGTAGTAATTACTTCTTAATTTTTCTTGTGTAACTATATACTCGGGCGGTGTAAGAGCATTACAAACGGTACATGTGCCCTTTTCATAATTCCAGCACTGTGACCTACATACAAATTTTCCACATATCGGACATTGCCTAAAATGTTTTTGGATGATTTTTAGCCCATTGTCGGCTTGCTTGGACATGGATTTTTCAGGACCATAATCGTAATCGCAAACATCGCAAGTAAAGTAATAATGCCACATTGGAATTTTATGTTCCCCCCTAACTTTAGGTACCATTCGGCTCATTGCTATCTCTTTTGACGGAGCGCAAGAAAGGCATTTTCCTTGGTTATAGTTCCAACATCGTGGTTTACATATAAACTGCCCGCAGGCTGGGCAGTGCATGTAAAGAGTTCGGAGAAATTTCATTCCTCCATCTATTTGTGGCATTTTAGAACCTTTAGGGCCATACTCTGTCCCACATATATCACAGGTAAAATAATAATTCCAAGATGTAAAAGTAGGTTCTAACCGAATATTTGGTTTTCTTTCTTTTTTCGCAATTCCTTCTAGCATAGTCTTTGGTTTTTCAATAGCTTTTTTCAATCCTTTAAACATATTAATTACCTTAAATATATCCATATTACATTTTTTCCTTATTAATTTTCCTACTAAAATTTTTGGTGTTTATTGTTTCGGTTATTACATAGACGCACCAAAAACAAAATACGCAGCAAGTGGTAGTATACAACTGCCGACTAACTCAACAATTGTTGTAATATCAATAGGCCACTCCCTGGTTTTCTTGAATTTTTCATAGGCTCTCTCATATGCTTCAATAGCATCTACAAAGTTTGAAAAATCTTTTACCTTGCCAGATAAAAGATTTTCGTACTTCTCCTCTATTGTTCCAGATATCTTTTTCATTTTTTCAGTTTTCTCTAACTCAACAATTTTTTGGATATTATATGTAGTGAAGAAAAAACTTAACACCACGATAAGGGATATAGCGATAGCTATAAGGAGAGACACTGCTTTGGGGATTTCTAAAAGCATAATCATAGGTATAGCTAATGAGGACCCTATTGCCAAAAGTATTGTACCTGAAATAGCTAACCCTCCTAGTTGTTTTAGCCCGCCATGCCCGTCTGGATGAAGGGGGCGCATATCAATAAACAAGGGCAGATAGTTTTTGGTAGGAAGCAAAGGAAAATCTCTTAGTTTAGAGGGAATGTTTCCCAGCCCTATTTTAAATTCATCTCCTTTATTTTTCTCTATGCGATAAGTAAAAACCCAAAACATTTCTGTGAGCATAATCCATAGAGTACTCATTAGACCAATAACTATTGGTACAAACAGGAGAAGAAGTATAAGGATGTAAAAATACAAGTTGTACTTCGTGATTATAGTTGGTCCGCCAAGTAAATATGATGGTGGAAGTAAAATAATGACCAGCACAATACCAAGCACATATTGCCTCTTACTGTATAGGTTTTGCATAAGAGACTTTTGCCATTTACTGAGATTATCTTTATCAATTACTATGTCTGTTATATCTTCTGCCACCCTAGAAAATCTATTTCTAAAAGCAATTGAACCACTTACAGCAAAACCCAAAAAAGCACATCCTAATGCTAAGCTTAGGTCTTTAAAAAATATATCAAAATCTAGGTAGAAAGCATTAAGACCAAGTATCAGATAAGAACCAACCGACAAGATTAACCCATACAGAAGCGAGATCTTTATAGGACTTTTTTTCATTTGTGCCATAGGAAGTATCTCCATTCATTCTAGATATGAAAGAATCTTTGATTCTTTCTACATAAGAGATGGTCTTGTTCACCCTCTCTAAATGATTACTGTAAAAGATATGTCTTTGACCCTTTAATACGTTTTCCCAACACACCCAATCAAATCCCTGATGATTCTCGCGGCAAGCAGTGATGTGTTCCCATTGTCATAATTTGGGCAGACCTCAGTAATATCAAAGCCGACAAGCCTGTCTGACAATATTTTTAT
>JAHIPG010000023.1 GCA_018894775.1 Nanobdellota archaeon | reverse complement strand
TTTTGCTCCATCGGGCAATACTCACTAATGAAGTTAGCCCATACATTCTCTTAAGCGATAAGGGAACTCAGTTCTATAACAGCAAGAAAAATAAGAAAGGGGAAAGACCACCAAGCTTGTTTGAGAAAGAAGTTGAGGAGTTAGGCATAAATTTCTGGACTTCAAGAAGGAATCACCCCCAGACAAACGGAAAGCAGGAGAGATGGTTTGGGAGTATGAAAACAAGGTTCAAAAAACATCCTGAAGAATCTCTATCAGCTTTTGTCAAATGGTATAATGAAAAAAGGATTCATCATGCTCTTGGCTATAAAACTCCTGATGAAATCTACAAAGAAAATCTGTGAACTAATTTCCGAATTGTGAACAGATTTCCGAATTATACGCTTTATCGACGGAAAACTACTTTCAATGTGGAAATTAGTTCACAAATACAAAAAGAGTAGATGGGGGTGTCTTCATTTATAAAGTTTAAAAACGACCTATATGCTCTAGAAGTGAGAACTAATTACCGAATTATACAGAAAATAAAAAGGTGTGTTCTAAACCATAATTATGTCACAGTAACAAATTGATTAAAAGTGGTGTATGCTAAAATGAGGTAAAAATGGCATATACACTAAGAAAAAAGAGATATTGTGTTAAACAAGCTATAGCAAAAATAATACCAATAGCAGAAATCTGTCGAAATAGGGGAATTCCAAGAGGAACCCTTTATCGATGGATAGAAAGATACAAAAAATATAGCTGGAAAGGTCTTCTAAATCGAAAGATTGGCCGAAAGCCTGATAAGATAAACCCAAAATTTGAAATAGTAGTTTACAAATTATGGCACACATGGAAGTATGGATCACCAAAGATGTGGGCCAAACTACATGAACTTGGATTTGAAGTCTCGCAAAGACAAATTCAAAAAATATACAATAAACATGGTTTCAAGATGAATCGAAGAAAAAGACCTTCTCAAATAAAATTTGTAAAATATGAATGGCCAAAGCCAAATATGCTTTGGCATACTGATTGGACCACATGCCTATTTACAGGCAAACAATTGATTGCTTTTATCGACGACCATAGCAGGTTTATTGTACATGCTGAATTTTTCGAGAATGCAACAACAGAAAACACAATAGCTGCATTTGAAAACGCAATAAGAAGATTTGGAAAACCTGAAAATATCTTAACTGATAATGGAACTCAGTTCACACCTGCAAGAGGTGTGAAAGGACCATTCACAGAATGGTGTGAGAAGAATGGAATCAAACATATTCTGGGAAGAGTTCACCATCCGCAGACAAATGGGAAAATTGAGAGATGGTTTGGAACATATAAGATGGAATATGATGAACGCTTCAATTGTCTTGAAGACTTTGTAAAGTTTTATAATGATATAAGGATACATCAAGGAATAAGTTATGCTACACCACTAGATAGATATAAAAGTGCCATTAATTCGGTTTAGCTCATCTTTTGAATTAAGTAGGTATTTTTAAATGTTACTCCAATTTTCACGTAAATATTTCAAATCAGAGCATATATCTCGCACATATGGATAAAGATGTTTAAATTTAATCTTTCTTCTGACGCACACCCATCCGAAAATAACCACAATTTTTATAAAATCCACTCGACTAATCCTATAAAATGTCAGAAATGAAATTTCTGACCATGCTCAAGAACTTCGTTCTTGACACATATATAAAAACGAAGCTCAAAAATCAAGAAAAGATTATTGCGCCAAAAAGCCAGATTTTATGCGTTATCCACTTTTTGCATGAAAGACGCATTAAAGCCTAAAAATGCAGAATTCTTGGGTTTCAGCTAGGTTATTACTATTAAGTGATAACTTGCCGAAACATTTATATACAAGAACATTTTAACTAGTTATAAAATGGGAAGAATACTCAACACATTAGCTATTGTCTTAGCGGCAGCCGCTGGTTGGGGTGTTCATGAATTATATTCTCCAAATAAGGCTCCTGAACTGCAAAAGCCGGCACAGAAAGCTGTAGCAGCAGCCCCCGAAGTAAACCAAACAGCCGATAAGCCTGATCTTGAATCAAGAATATCTGATACAAATGTAATGGCTATAACAAATACAGGCGAAGCGCTATTCAATGACGGAAAATACAAAGAAGCAGCAGAGCAGTACAAGAAAGCAAGTGATGCATTTCCAAAAGATGCAGATATGATGTATAATTATGCAATAAGCAGAGTATTGAATAATCCCCTTGATAAAGAAAC
>JAHIPG010000022.1 GCA_018894775.1 Nanobdellota archaeon | reverse complement strand
AGAGGAAATTGCCAAAAACATTTAGGATGGAGATATAACTTTGGAGAAATAATCTTTTTTCTTAAAAACTTTTAAATAGATTGATACCATACTTCTTAACAGAGAACAATGGGGGGGTAAATGAAATTACCACGTACGTTCAGGCCTGATAAGAACTTGGAGAAGAAGACCAAGGAATTGTTAGAAGGAAATGATAAAAATTCTGAGGAAGATACTAAGAAATATTTTGTGATATACGAGAACCTTACTCCTTTGGATTTTATCCTTTGTAAATATCAGGAAGATTCTATTGAGGAGGCTAAGATTAATTTTAAGACTAAGGAGGATCATAATGTTATCATAAGGTATTTTTCTTATCATTATCAGGTTGATGATCATAATATAGAGAAAAGACCGAGTTATAATGTCAGGCTTTTCTATCGGCAAAAGTCTCATTTTTTTACCAAGCTTGTTGGTAAGAGAAGATTCAAGGATATAATCAATAATCTTGCTTCTTATCCTAATAGTACGTCTCCAAAGATTTTGGATTTTAAGGCTGATTTTAATGGTTGTGAGATTGATCTTGTTGAAGATTGGAAGAATCTTTCTGTAAAGGATTTTACTAACATGATACACTTCCTTGAGTTTGATCATGGGGAGATATCTTTGGAATATATACGGTTTGTCAATCTTGAATTAGATGATATTCGTAAGTGTAAGATGCCTAAGCCTAAGAGTATCGATGTTTGGGGTCCTGAGTTTATTATTTAACTATGAAACTACCTAAGACATTTTGTCCGGATAAGGATTTGGAGGATACTATAGCTCGTTTGCTTAGGGGGGAGAAGATTCCAACGGATGAAGGTTTCAATATCTTTGCTGGTGCAGAAGTATTCCTGAAAAAACAGAATAGTGATACTAACTTTCTGGATAAGTATGTCCTTGCTCAAAATATTGCTAAAGATTTGGATTATGGTTGGGATGATCTGGATTTTTATGCAAAGGGTATGATAATGGATCATATGGATAGTTGTTATCTTGGCTTTTATCTTTCAGCTTTGACAAATAAGATAATCAAGAAGACGCAGACAAAATCTTTAAGCCCGAATAATGATAAGCTTTGGGGTGTAGGTGCATTTATGAGCCAAGGTTCTTTGTATGTCAAGAATTCTGTTAGTGAGTATGCTGGTTATAGGATGAAGGGAGGAAGCATGGTAATTCAGGGTTTTGCCTGGGGCCATCTTGGTTGTGAGATGAAAGGAGGGAGTTTGTATCTTAATGGTGATTGTGATGATTATACTGGGAAAGGTATGCAAGGAGGATTGATATGGGTCTTTGGGAATATTGGTCGGAAAACAGGGTTAGATATGGCTAATGGTGTTATCAGGGCTCATGGCAGTATTGCTGATATTTCAAAGTCATGTAAAGGTATATTGTATGAGGTTACAGAGAAGGTGTGGCCGAAGAAATGAAGGTTCCGAATAGTTTTAGACCAGAGAAGGATTTAGAGGACAAGACTGAACAGCTGGTTGAGGAAGCTAAGATAGTAAATTATAATAAGAGATGTGTTGATCCTGATGAGCTTGAGGATATGATTTCCCATTTTGATCATATGTTTCTTAACTGGAGTGATCCTAGCATCTTTGGTTATAGCTATCTGCACGATACTATAGATGAGTTTGTGGAAAAGACTAATTATCAGAAGTCTGATCTGAGCAATGATAAGTTTACATATTGGACCAGACCTGATCCTGTCAATGCTTCTGAGCGTTATGTCTTTATAAGAAGGCTTGATAATGATAGCAGAAGGCGTTATTCTTTTGCAAGGGTGAATAAGAATGATTTTACTAAGTTTGGCAAATCCTTTGAGCTTTATTTTAAGTCAAAGAACATATTGTTTGATAATTATAGGATTAATGGCCAGATATATAAGAGCTTTTTGGCTTCAGGTGCAGCTGTAGGTGGTTTGAGTCTTTATATCTTGCAGAATGTTCTTGCTGGTTTACCTTTTTACACTATCTCTCAGACTGCTGCTATGGCAGGTCTGTTTGGGCTGACTATGGGTCCTTGTTTGATAGCTTTTACTGGTATTCCTCTTGCTTTTGGTGCTTTGAAGCTTGCTAAATATTGGAATAAGAAGTTTGAGGCTAAGATTAAGCTTAATTATGAGGATATGACTCTTGAGGATGATAGGACAGCTATCCTAAAAGCATTTAGCTAGAATGTTTGCCTCGTGGTGTTACAACGATTCCTTTTTTTAGATTTTTAGCCAGTCGATTTCGATATCGTAGTCCTGGTAGTCTAATGTTCTTAATATTTTAGAAGTTACTTTTTCTACTGTTTTGAGATTTGTTATTTCATCCATTTGGTGCGCCTCCGAAAATTTTTATATTGATAAATATGAGAACTCGCTTTTCACTTCTTTTTTATGGACAAATATTGTATTTAAACATTAGTTTTAATTGTTGAGTGATAAGTTTTATATATATTAGGTAGTCATATTATGATAAGTAAAAAGATGGTAGATCAAAGAATTATGGTTTTTCTACTCTTAACTTTGCATAGCTTTCTAGAGGTGTTTCTGCCGGATGAGCTTCTAATAAGGTTATACTCAAACCTTCTATTATCCTCGTCTCTCCCACTTCTAACTTCTCCCTCAAAACATCACCAACTTCTAAGACTACAAAATCTTTTGGAGTAGAATCTTCTACCCTGTTGAGCCTTATCCTTACACTCTCAATCATCTTCTCTGAGCCTACTTTTTCAAACAAGTAATCATTAGGTCCTGGTTCGTAACTCCATTCTTCTTCCCCCTCTCCTTCTGGTAGTTCATCCTCTCCTTCTACTTCTGGTAGTTCATCCTCTCCTTCTCCTTCTGGTAGTTCTTCTTCCACTCCTTCTGGTAGTTCATCCTCTCCTTTTTCTCCTCCTTCCTCTTCTCCTTCTCCCTCATCTTCTCCTTCAGAGGGTGCTGCTTCTGCTTTAGTTCCATCCTTGGCAGTTTCGGTTTGTTGTTCTCCAGAAGTTGAATCCTGTAATTTATCGAAAGCATAATAAATCCCTATAATCAACAGTAACCCAATAATAAGAAATACAGAAATTTTTTTGTAATTAAAATGAGATTCTTTATTTTTAGCAGGTTCTTTGACTACTTTTTCTTTTTTTATTTTCTCTTCTGTTCCTTCTTTAATAATTTGTTCAGGTTTAATCTCTTTTGGCTCAACCATCTACATTTTTAAAAGTTTTAAAATATTTAAACCTTCTGGATAAAATTTCTCGATAACCCAAAACCCTTATAAACACTGTTTCTAAACCTTCAATCATTAGGAGGGTTAAAATGTCAAAAGAATATCCATTACCTTGTTCAAATACTAAGACAGCAAAAGAAAGATTGGAAGAGATTACTAAGGATGAGGATGTTAAGATCACAAAGTATACTATTTTGGGCTCTGAGCACTATTATTATGAGAGTTTTGATGGTGAGTGCAGGGTATATGATGATGGTTTTGAGGCGAGATATGGTAGAGCTATGAAGGCATTTCTTCATGTTAAAGAAGGAAGTCTTAATGGTGTATTAATCACTTATAAGTTTAGGCGTCCTGAAGAAGAGGATTAATCATCTGCCATTAAATAATCTGTCAGCTAAGTAATGTGGCAGTCCTGCTGTTATTATTTTTTTTGCTGCTGTTTCTATATCGTATTTTACTCTATGTATTGTTGCCTGCATGTATTTAGGGTCTAGGATACAGTATTCTGCATCTGGACTATAATCTCTTGGTTGTCCTAGTGAACCTGGATTCACAATTAGTCTTCCTGTTATCCTTCTTACAAATGGTTGGTGTGTATGGCCCATTATTAGTATGTTTGATTTTGCTTTATTTAGCATAGTTAATAGTTTTTCATCAGTTGTCTTTGCATAGACATATTCATGTAGTGGATCTTTAGGGCTTCCGTGTACCATGACTATTTTTCTGTTGTCTATTGTGTCGTCATGGATGTCTTTCAGTGTTTTCAGGAATGCTTTGTTTTCATCTGTAAGTACTTTGTTTGTGTATATGAGTGCTTTCTGTGCGTATTCGTTGAACCAGCTCAACTCATTTAATTTTACTGCTTCGTGGTCATGGTCTCCTTTTATCATCACAGCATTTTCTTTTCTTAATAGGTTAATGACTTCGTTTGGGTTTGCTCCGTATCCTACTATGTCTCCTGCTGCCCATATAATCTTTATTCTTTGCAGTTTTATTTCTTTTAGCATTGCTTCTACTGCTTCTAGATTTGAGTGTATGTCTGAGATTATTGCGATTCGCATTTTTTCATGTATTTATCTGGTCTCTCCTTTTTCTTTTCTGAAGATGATTGCTCCTGCTGAAAACTCTATAGGCATACAGAATTAAGGATGTTTAGAAAATTTAAATCTTCTCTTTTATCTTATATTCTTTCCCTTTGAATTTTATGTAGACATCTTTTCCTTCGAAGATTAAGTGCTCAAAAATATTTACCAGCCCTCTTTTTACGAATTTTATATCTTCCTTTTTCAGTTTCATATACAGGTTATCATCTTTTACATACAGTTTTTTGGGTTTTAGTTTTATTTCTTTTTTTGTGTTTAGGATTAGTGTATAATCATCTTTTACGTCAAATACGAATAAAGCAGTATCTTCATATTCAAAGTAGACTTTCTCTCTTATATTTCCTATTTCTTGTCCTATATAATATCCATTCTTATCTTTCTGTATGCTTTCGTGAAAGAAATTTATTTTTTTCTTATGTTTGAATTTTTCGTGTTGGTTATGCCAGTTTCCGTTCTTGTCCATCCGGAATGCTGCGTTCTCTTTTGGGATGATTCTTTCTTCTAGTTTCTTTGACATAGGTTTAGATATATTTT
>JAHIPG010000271.1 GCA_018894775.1 Nanobdellota archaeon | reverse complement strand
TGATAGCAAAACTTGAAGAAAATAAAAAGTTAGGAGTAATAGGTCCAAGAGTAGTGTCTTTTGAAAATAAATTAGAATCTTTAGGCATTCGTTATTCAGTATCAGGACTATCAGAAGTCAATAAATCAATGAAAAACAGGATATTTGCAGTGCATGACTGTGCAAGCATATACAGAAAAAAAGCATTAGAAGATATCAAGGTCAATAATGAATATTATGACACTTATCTTAATGTTTTTTCAAATGAAGCAGATATTGCATTTATGCTTAGGATGCTGAACTGGGATCTGGCTGTTGATCCAGACACAACTGTGCAGCATCTACATGGAGGATCATATCCGCATGCTTCTGACAGGTCAATGTTTTTCACATACAGGAACAGAATCTTGGTAATACTGAAAAACATGAGCTTTTCTTTCTTCCTTAAACATATAATTCCTATAGTTTTGATCCAGATACTGATAATCGGAGCTTATACATTAAAAGGAAAATTGCATTTGATCCTTAAATCATACTGGAGCCTAATAAAAAACTTCAAAAGCATTATGCAAAAAAGAAAAACCCTTCAAAAAAGAAAAATAATCTCAGATAAAGAGCTATTAAAGTTTATGACAAAAAAATGGTACATAAGTTCAAAATCAAGCTGAAGTTAATTTTGCACGCAACCTTGTCAGCCTTTTAATAATAATATTGTCAGGATATTTATAAGTATAAATCCTTACTTTGTTTGCAATTGGTTCAGTCAATGTAAACAAAACAAACTTACTAAAGCTCTTGAATTCTTTATTTCTGATAAGGCTCCACAATTTTTCAAAATAAATCTTTCTGTAATACCTTCTGGTTATCATATTGATCATAGAAGGAGATATAGGTATAGATTTCATCTCATACTTGAACAGCTCTTCCTCAGGCAGCTGCGAATATATTTTCTTGGAATGGCGCCCACGGTCCATTTTGTTTATATCTTTTACAAAATCCACCTTATGTTTACATAAATAAGTATAAAGATGTGTTCCAGGATAAGGTGTCAGTATATTAGACCATACCATATCAGGTTTTATTTCTTTCATAAGGTTATATGTCATATCAGCGTCTTCTTTTGTCTCAACAGGCGCCCCATATATTATCTGTGACAAAACCATTATTCCTAACTTCTTGCAGTTCTTGAAAAAAAGCCTTATGTCGTCTGGAGTTATCATCTTATTATAAAATTTCAGGACCTTAGGACTTCCAGATTCAACACCAGCCAGCAATGTATGACACCCACACTCTTTTGCCTTTTTCAAAAGGTCATAATCAGCAGTATTTACTCTTGATGAAGCTGAAAACCTCAGTCCTAATTTATTAACAGCATCAAAAACACCATAAGACCAATCTCTTAAACCCTTGTTCAGCAATAAGTCATCTCCAAAATACACCTCCTTTATTTTGTACTTATCTTTCAGCATTGATAAGAGTTCATATACTCTCTCAGGGCTTAATCTTCTTACTTTAATACCAAACATGCTTCTCAATGTTGGCTGGCAAAAAGTACAGTCAAAAGGACAACCCCTTGTTATCATAACATTTGCAAAATGATGGATGTTTGTCCATAATAGATCTTGCTGCATAATCTCTTTTATATTTGGATATAAGCCATAATCTGGAAGAGGTAGTTTATTTAGATCAAGAAATTCTCTGCGAGGAGTCTTAACAACTTTATTCCCTTTCTTAAACATAATACCTTTAACTTTACTGTAATCTTCTCTCCCCTTTTCAATAAATTCTGCAAGTTCAACAACAGTATTCTCAGCCTCACCAATAACAATAAAATCAAAATCATCAAGGAAAAAATTAGGGTCAATTACAGTATGGACTCCTCCAACTATGAACTTTGAATCAGGACATTGTTTTGCAACCTTTCTTTTTAGCTCAACAACCTCTTTTGCAACCTCTGTTGTTGAAAAAAAACCAATAATATCCCATTTCCTTTTTAATACATTATGTAGATAATCTCCTTTTGGATAATATCTTAGGTCAACTAATTTTACATTATGGCCCTTCTCTTTTAAAATAGTGCCTAGAGAAACCATACCTAAAGCTACACCAAATCTTAAAGTGCGCCCCCGAGGATAAATCAATAAAATATTCATCTTTGTCTTCAAACTCCACCTATATTTATATACTTTACTATTATTGCAAAACACACAAAAGTTTATAAATCATCCTG
>JAHIPG010000270.1 GCA_018894775.1 Nanobdellota archaeon | reverse complement strand
TGTTTTTTTGCTACCGCTTTTATATGGGCTTTATCTCTAAGAATTCTTAATTTCTCAAAATCTCCTAAAACCCCATCAATGTCAAATACTAGTATTTTCATTTTAAAGAATATCTGTTAATTGATATATTTTATCTACTTTTATAAACTTTCTTTGGCCATGTTCTGTTTGGCACGATTCTAAGGATATATTTCCAGTTCTATCATTAGTTACATGGATGGCATTTAGCCCACAATTTAATGAAGCTTCAATATCTTTTTTGAAATGGTCTCCAACATATATAATATTTTCTGGACTGTTTGGTTGAATTATTTTGAGTATTTTGTTAAATCCTTCTGGAGAAGGTTTTTTCTCTTTTACGTTCTCAGCACATAATATGGGATGGGGTGTACCTGTTTCTAATTCAAAATCTTCTAAAGGAATTCCCATAATATTTGAAACTTTTTTTACTGTATCATATATTTCTGTTGTTAATATTCCTAAATTGTATCCTTTTTGTTTAAGTGTTTGTACCATATTTTGTAATTCAATATCTTTTGTTAATATTTCTTCAAAATCAACTTGCCCTACTATTTTTGCAAAAAAACTTGAGTCTGTCCCAAACTCATTTACAAATACCTTTCCATTAGAACCGTGTTTTTTGACTAAATTTTTATATTTCATCTTTAGATCTGAAGGATACGATTCGATAGCTTTAATCAAAGTGCTTTCTCTAGCTTTTTGTTGATATTCTTCAATTATTTTGTTTATTAACTCTTTTTGATTAAATATTCTATCTTCCGATGCTTTCGAGAACGTATTATATCGGAAAAATTCATGTGCATCTTCTATTGATCCTTTTCCTGGGACATATTCTCTTTTTTTATCATACAATGTTCCATCTACATCAAATATGATATGTGTGATACCGTCTTTTTTTGATTTCATTTTACTTATTATACAAACAATCTTATATTTAAATCTTTCGTTTTTAACTACTCATAAGTAGGGACAAATTATTCTTTCTTCTGGACCAGAACCACAAAAACCTTTAAAAAACCCCTTCCCAACCGTTTTCTTGATGAAAAAACTAAGAGGTTTGATTCTTGATTTGGACGGCACAATAATAGATTCCAGGATAAACCAGTACGAATGGTTAAAACACTGTACTGAAGATATTTTTAACAAACCTTTTCCTTACAAGTCTTGCTCTAAATCTTTTCTAAAAAAATATATTTCTTCTTACAAAAAATGTGGTCTGCGAGGATTGTACGAGATGTTTGACATAGATTACAATAATAATTCAGATATTCTCTGGAGAGAGTTCAACAAATGGAAAAAAGAGAACCCTGCACCAATAATCAAAGATATGGAAGAAACTATCTTTGAAATATACAACCATTCCAGGCCTAAGCCAGGTAGAGCTACAGGTTTAAGAATTGCTTTAAACACAGTTAATACATGGCCTTCTTTTGAGAACAGCTTTTACAAATCAGGATTGATCAAATGTTTTGATACAGTAATAACTGGGGGAGACATCCCTGATGTAATAGATGATAAGGGTGTAAAGAAGCATTTGCTCTTGAAACCAAACTCTTATTCTGTCGAATGGATTTTAGACTTACTTAACATAGAACCAGAGGAAGCTTTGCATGTTGGTGATACACCTCATGATATTATTTGCTGTCAAAATCTTAAGAGAAGAAACCCTGATGGAACAAATGAAGTCAAAGCTGTTGGCGTAACCTGGGGTTTTGATACTAAAGAAAATCTGGAAACAGTAAACCCTTATAAGATAATCTCTAATCCTAAACAATTAATAAAAATCGTTGAAGAATTAGGAGGTTTTGATTAATATGAACGTAAAATTAGAAAATAGGGTCCAACATTATAGGACTGTTTGGATGGAGGGTGATGTTGTCAGGATGATTGACCAGCCTAAGATACCGCATAGTTTTGAGATACTTGAATTACATGATTATAAGGAAACAGGGATGGCTATCCGTAACATGAATATTCGTGGAGCAGGGGCTATTGGTGCAACAGCAGGCTATGCTATGGCTCAGGCTGTTCTTCATGCTCCAAAAGATGATTATGGTAAGTTGGTGGGATATGTTGAGGAAGCAGCTGGTTATATTAGGTCAATGAGACCAACAGCTCAAAACCTTTTTTATGCTGTTGATAAAGTTCTTGATGCTGTCTATGGTGCTGATAACCCAGAAGCAGCAGTAATCTCCGCAATTAAAACAGCACAAGGTATTGCTGATGAGGATGCTGATTCTTGCAAGAGAATCGGTGAGCATGGAGAAAAATTAATCAAAGATGGTTATAGAATCCTTACACATTGTAATGCTGGTTGGCTTGCTTTTGTGGATTATGGATCTGCTTTATCACCTATATATGTTGCTGATGAAAAAGGCAAGAAGGTTTTTGTCTACGCTGATGAGACAAGGCCAAGACTGCAAGGAGCTCGGCTTACTGCTTGGGAATTAGGTCAGCAGGGCATTGAACATAAGATTATTGCTGATAATGTTTCTGGCTGGATAATGCAGCTTGGTATGGTTGACATGGTTATTGTAGGTTCTGATAGGATTGCTGCTAACGGTGATGTAGCTAATAAGATAGGAACTTATGAGAAAGCTGTATTGGCAAAAGAGAATAGGATTCCTTTCTATGTAGCAGCTCCAACCTCAACTATTGACCTTGATTCTAAAAGTGGTAAGGATATTCCTATTGAAGAGAGGGATGAAGACGAAGTTTTATATGTTAGAGGTTACTGTAATAGTACAGGCAAGATGGAGAAAGTAAGAGTGTCTCCAAAAGACAGTCACGCTCTGAACTTGGCTTTTGATGTTACTCCAGCAAAGTATATCAAAGGGATCATAACAGAGAAGGGGATTATCAAGCCTAACAAAAAAAGCATAGCAAAACTTTTCAAATGAAACTACAACTTTACATTTTATTTTTTATCTTATTAGTATCTTCTGTGATAGCTGAAAATAGTCAGACAGTTTATGTTCATCTTTCTGTGATCAATGAACCTCCAGAAGTTTTACAGTTAACAACATCAGGTGCTGTTGAAGGTTCATCAATAAGATGTGATACCATTATTGAGGATGATGGGTCTGCAGAACCAATAGCTAAGTACAAATGGTATAGGGATGATATCCTTTTGGCAGACGTTAATGATAAGGTTCTTCCTGAAGAATTTTTTGAGGAAGGAGATGTCATAACATGTGCAGTAATACCTAATGACCTCACGCAGGATGGTGAAGAGAAAAGAGTTTCTATAACAGTCAAGCCAAAGCCCCTATTATCTGCTATAACTGGTGCGGTTGTTGGTGTTGGTGAAGGGGGTAGTATAGAGCAGGCTAATAGTATACTTATATTGGTTCTTTTGGCTACAATAGTGTTCTCCGTAATACATTTCATAAAGAGAAAATAGTTATTTTTTTATTCTTGTTCCTGTTTTTCCTTTAAGAGCAAGGTCTGGTTTTTCTAAGGCACAGATTATGACTTCTTTTCCACCATCTTCGAGAAAATTTATCGCTGCCTCTA
>JAHIPG010000269.1 GCA_018894775.1 Nanobdellota archaeon | reverse complement strand
TTGCTTTTTCTCGATTTCAGCACCAATATCTTCATTCTCATTTAATTCCAAAAATTCTTCAAGAGAAATCATTGATGTTATAATTGGATTGAAGAAGTTTGATGTCAAATTTCTTTTTTGCACACCTAACTTAGTAATTTGTTCTGTTAAATCGTTAATTTGAGAAAGAGTCTTTTGACCCTTATCGCCAAGAATAACTCCGTTTAACTTTTGTTGTTGTTCAAAAGATATGTTTTCAGTATTGCAAACATTATCTGTGATAAACTTTGTATCAAATATCTCTAAGTTAGATAATACGTCATTCCAAGAACTATTTTGGAATATGTACTCTTTTCCATATGCTTTAATTATGACTTCTTGTTTATTTGTAAATCTGAATGTTTTTCTGCCAATTATCAAGTCATTATTTCCATTTCTTAAAGAGCTAAATATATCTGTTAGCGTGCTTTTACCATGAGTATTTTTTCCAAAAATTAGGACTTTATTAGTAAAAGTTATTCCACCTGAATTGCAATTAGAGAATTTTCCTACTCCTTTAATACAGTTAATGTTAGTTATCATCTTCCTAAACCACATATCCCAAAGCTTCAAGATTCTTTTTAATTTTTTCCTCCAACTCCTTCGATTGATTAAACTGTTCTGCAAGCTCTGATGTTAACTTCTTCATCTTCTCATCGAATGGGATTCCGTCATCCTCTTCTTCCTCGATTCCGACGTATCTTCCAGGAGTTAGTATGTGTTTATGTTTTTGGATTTCATCAAGAGTTGCTGATTTGCAGAATCCTGGGATGTCTTTGTATTCGCCTCCCTCGCCTCTCCAGGCATGGTAGGTGTCTGCAATTTTTCTAATCTCCTCATCAGTTAATTCTCTGTGTCTTCTGTCCACTAGAAAACCCATTTTTCGAGCGTCAATAAAAAGAACCTTACCTCTTCTGTCACTGAATTTGTGGTTCTTTTTGTCTCGAGCGATGAACCATAGACAGGCCGGAATCATGGTGTTATAGAAGAGTTGTGATGGAATAGCAATCATGCAGTCGACTATGTCTTCTTCGACAATGTTTTTTCTTATCTCTCCCTCCCCCGAAGTATTTGATGACATTGAGCCATTAGCAAGAACAAAGCCGGTTATTCCGGTTGGGGCTAGATGGTGGATAAAGTGTTGGACCCATGCAAAGTTAGCGTTTCCGGTTGGAGGAACTCCATATTTCCATCTGACATCGTCTCTCAGTAGTTCACCTTTCCAGTCGCTGTCGTTGAAGGGTGGGTTAGCCAGGATAAAATCTGCTTTTAGGTCTTTGTGTTCGTCATTCAGGAAGCTGCCTTCGTTGTTCCATTTAACCAGTCTTGATTCTATGCCCCTTATGGCTAGGTTCATCTTGCAT
Organism: Nanobdellota archaeon; assembly: GCA_018894775.1. Taxonomy (GTDB): domain Archaea; phylum Nanobdellota; class Nanobdellia; order SCGC-AAA011-G17; family VGLX01; genus JAHIPG01. Next base: position 2,693 of record JAHIPG010000269.1, on the reverse strand, counting down.
AGTCGCCAGGTTGTTTGGTTTGACTCCTGTCCGAATATATGTATGTCATCATTTCTTCCCCGATGAGCATTTACGAACTTTTCGCTTTGGACGAACATTCCGCCGGAGCCGCAGCAAGGATCAAAGACCCTGCCCTTGTATGGCTCGATCATCTCGACAAGGAGTTTAACGATGCTTCTGGGCGTGTAGAACTGCCCGCCTTTCTTTCCCTCTGCATCAGCGAATTCACCCAGAAAATATTCATATACTCTACCTAGAATGTCTTTGCTTCTGCTTTCTCTGTCGCCAAGACCGATGGTTCCGATGAGGTCTATGAGTTCACCAAGACTCTGCGTGTTCAATGCAGGACGGGCATAATCCTTTGGAAGAACGCCTCTAAGCGACTTGTTATCTCGCTCGATGGAATCCATAGCATCGTCTATGAGTTTTCCTATGCTTGGCTGTTTTGCGTTCTTCTGGAGATAATCCCATCGAGCCCTTGGGGGAACCCAAAAGATATTCTTTGCCTTGTATTCGTCGATATCTTCTGGGTCGGATAGTCCCTCGGGGTCGTTTTTTAGTTCATTGTAGACTTCTTGGAATGCGTCTGAGATGTATTTTAGGAAGATTAAACCTAGGACAACGTGCTTGTATTCGGCAGCATCCATGTTGCCGCGTAATTTATCTGCCGCCTGCCAAAGCTTCTGCTCAAAACCAAGGTTTGCGCCATTAGATGATTTAGTCATTTTAGGTCTGTAGGTCAGAACCACCCACTATAACTTATTCTTCCTTCAAAATAAGCCGTTTATCGGCCTTCGAATCCCCCCTCACTCTAAGATAAAACTCCCACATCCTCAGCTCGAAGTTGAATTCTTCTTGACAATATTTCATAATATTTTTTGTTTTCCAGTCTCTTTGCTTTCTTGGGTTCTTTGAGGTAGTTCTCTTGTAAGTCTGATAAATCTGTTTAAATCAAAGTCAGTATTGAATGTCTCATCCAGAAGTCTGATTGCACTTTGACGATCCATATTTAATTACCTTCTGTAGTATCATTTACAAGGTCATTTACAGAGTCATCCAGCACATAATAGCCTGTCTTCGGCGCCCCTACGAACCGGATACTCTTCTTATCTTTTAGATCTGATATATCCCGTTTTGCTGTTTTTAGCGAGACATTTGTTAACTCCATGCACTTCAAAGTGGTTATTCCACCCTTCTCAGCAATATACTCAAGTGCTTTTTTCTGTCTTTCATTCAACTTATAATAACCTCTTTAACTTCATTTGATTTCTTGGGGATTGCTTCCTCATGAATCCATTTAGGTAGTAATTTTTTGAATCTGGGTTCACAGTATCGGTAATCCCCCAGCATCAATACACCCTCATCAGTCGGGGAACGTATGCATCGTCCTATCGCCTGTGTTGCTGCAATGATTGCTGGAAGATAGTAAGTTAGTTCTTTACCGTACATTCCTTTTTTTCTATAGTATTCTTCGATTCGGTCCTGAATCTTTGTAGGGGGTGCTAGCGGGAGCCCTATTACTGCAACGGCTACCATCTGCTCTCCAGAATAGTCTACACCCTCACTAAGTCGCCCTCGGCAATACCCAATAAGCATGGCATTTTTACTTTCCTTGAACTTTTTTTCTCGAGTGACTAATTCTTTTTTGTTCTTACTACATGCTCCTTCACAGTATGGTCGGTATACCTTAAGGACGTTTTTAGATGGAAAAAATACTCCAACATTTCCGTTTACTGCTGCTATAGCTTCAATGGTTGTTTCTATGGCTTTTATATTTGTGGGATCCTTCCTTTTCTTAGATAATGAAGTGACATTAGTTAGAATCACGATTTTCCTATTTTCTTTTGGAAAAGGATTTGGAGTGTCGTGGGTGTTGACTTTGATGTCGTCGTAGAACAATAGTTTCCTAAACTGAGCAAGTGGCGTTAATGTACCTGAGATTAAGGTCATTGATTTGGTGTTTTCTCTTAATTCTTTTATCTTGCGACGGGGATCGATTTCAGCCACATTCAGAGACACAATATAATTGCTAATATCTGGTTCTATTAGGGGCTGCTGTTCTTTTTGTTCGTATTTAAAAGATTTGATGTATTTCTCATCTGTCAAATGCATGTACTTGCTCAACACATTTGCCACTGTGCAGATGACTGGTTCATCAAGAAATTCAGGTAACTCTCCCTCATTTGCCATCTTCCTAAATTGGCTTAATACCTCTTGACGTACTTTTTCTAGGGCTGAGACAGCGGCCTTGTTAAGAGCAAATACCTCTACTTTTTCATAAACGATCTGAATGCTTTTATCAAGTTCGTTTGTATTAAATGGTATATCGTCATCTGTAGACTCTTGGCGCCCATTCACTGTCAGGTATTCATTGAACCATTGAGTTAAAGACTGGGTCACCTCATCTAATAGTTCAATCGATTCTTTAACTTCTTTTTTTAGAGAGGATGACGAGTATTCTGATTTGCCCTTGTGTACGCGCTTGAGGAATTTTTTAGCATCTTTTATGTCGTCAAGACTGCACTGAGGAATGTCCTGTTTGATTATCTGTTCTCTGATATTGTGGGCTTCATCAATAACCAGGTGCGTATGGTCTGGACTACAGCCAATTCGACCTTTCGCATACATAATTTTTCTGATACCCGAGTCCAGAAAATATAGGTAATGGAGAATCAATACTTTGGCGTCGTTAA
>JAHIPG010000268.1 GCA_018894775.1 Nanobdellota archaeon | reverse complement strand
TTTCTAATATCTCGGCAAGATTATTTTCATTAAGCTTATCTATGAAGAAATTCATACAATCTCCAAATAAGTATTCAGCAAATGCTTCCTGGCTTATTGTTTTTTGCTTAAATCTATTAATCTCTTTCTTATTTGTGCGCAGGTCTATCCTTCCTGTGAGAAATGTCAAATCTTTTCTGTGCTTTACTAGATTCATGTCTTCATATTCAGGGTCAGCAGAGTAAAATGATTTGTAAATTTTTTCCATGAATGGCCTTATTGTTTTTCTTTCTTCGATAGAAAAAATTCTTTTGTTTTCTTCTAAAGTTTCGGTTATAGTTCCTTTATCCTCAAAATAAAGATGGCCTTTTTCATGATATCCGACTATTCTTTTTCTGTTTTTCTTGTTATTTTCTAAGCCGAATTCTTCTATCACTTCATCTATGCATATACCTTCATTATTTTTTGGCTCTGTTAATAATAGTGAACCCCATTTTACTTTGCTTATGAGATTGTCTCCCAATTCTTTTTTCCATAGCTCAACTTGTTTTTTAGAGAAGAATTTTTCCCTTCCTTTCTTATTGGTTTTTTTGTAGATTACAGCAGATTCCATTTCTACAAGTCCGTGCCCGTTAGTGTACCTTTCATCAAATCTTCTTATCTCATCAAATACAATATCTGGAGAGATAAGCAGATTTTCAAATACTTCTTCAGCTATATCTTTTTTTAAGATAATCCCCTTATCGAGAAAATTAGAATATGATTCATCATTTATAAGACTGGCTTTCCTTCCTCTAAAACCTTTCATGAGTCTAGTGGGCAATTCAGCGACATCCACTTCTTCTGTTTTCATACCTTCCAATTCAACTATCTTCCATAGCTGTTTTTCTGTTATTTTCAGTTTTCGGGCGATTAGTTGAGGTATTCTAACTTTAATTGCTTCTGTATCCATATTTTAATGAGAATTTATATAATTTATAAAGCTTTCTATCTTGTCACTACTAAATAGAAATAAATTGTATAGTTTTAACCATATAAACTCCTTCTTTCTTATATCCGAGTTTCCTATAGTAATTCCTTGCGCCTATTCCGGAAATAATAACCATTTTACTGTAATTGTTTTCTTTTGCAATCTTTTCTGCTGTTTTCAATAGCTCTTTTCCTATGCCTTTATGCTGGGTCTTTCCTTTTTCTCCTAGTTCAGTTGATTCTCCATATACATGCAGCTCCCTGATTAAAGCGGAGAATCTTGTGATTTCTTTTCTTAATTGTTTTAAGGGAAACCTTAATCTGCAGAATCCAATCAATGCATTATTCTTTTCTGCTGCTATGAAGAATTCTTTTCCCCAGGACGCATCGTATTCTGTTATCTTTATTTTGTAGTCTTTTATTGTTTCTTTTGTCCTTCCTATCTCTCTGCATCTTATGCATCTGCATTTTATTCCCTTTTTTTCCATATCTTTTTCTATATATTGTCTTAAATTGGTTTTGTCTACACCCGCTTCTGTCATGAATGTCGGGATGTCTCTTTGCACTCTCATCATCCTTACATATTCCGGAATGTATTTCTTGAATTCTGCAATCAATTTTGCTGCTTTCTCAGTTGTTAATGGCTTGTAATTTCCTTTTTTCCATTCTTCATATAGTTTGGTGCCTTTCAATACCATGCAGGGATATATCTTGAGCATATCAGGCCGGAATTTCTGATTGTCAAAAAGCGTTTTCAATGCTTTTAGGTCCTGCTTTAATGTTACTCCGGGCAGGCCGGGCATTAAATGGTAATTTATCTTAAGGCCTAAGTCCTTTAGTATTCTTGTTGATTCAATGGAATCTTCTACTGTGTGGCCTCTTTCAATATTTTTTAGAATATTATTGTAAACGGTCTGTATCCCAAGCTCAACTCTTGTGCATCCAAGTTTTAGCATCTCGTTCGCATGCTCTAGTTTTGCATAATCGGGGCGGGTTTCTAATGTTAATCCTACACACCTTATGTTTGAGCTTTCATTTTTTAATTGTTCAGCTGACAGGGAAGTTTTTTTACTACTTTTTTCTTTAAGGAGCTTCTTCTTTATCCTTTCTTCTTTTGCTTTATCCCCCATAGGAGAAGGCAGCTCAAAAAACTCTTTGAATT
>JAHIPG010000267.1 GCA_018894775.1 Nanobdellota archaeon | reverse complement strand
TGGCGCTTGGGTACACTCCAGAGGAGGCAGGGCTGCATCTGAATTCTATAGCGAGCCCTGAATTTGAAGAACAAATAGCGCAAATACAAAAAAGGGAGAAGCTTTAATAATAGGGATTGGTGGGCAGGAGGGTTTGATGGTGGTTTGCAAAAAAGTTTCTTTTTCTGCCCACTATAATTCGTATATATGCGAACATAATATTTATAGTTTATGCATGGACGGATTTGCACCTAAAATGGACATTAAGTTAGTTTACCGTCAAGTTAGAAAACAACATCCTAACTCGCCAAGTCAACAAACATATGGTATATATTTATCGTCATACCATTGTTTTTTTGAGCATGACCACTCTTATAAATCCATTGATAATCGATGATCTTATCCATTATGAAGGAACTTGTTTCATTTGTCTTTTTCTTCCTTTCTTTCAATGCACCTATAACAGCCGATATGGCATTTTCGATAGGCTTCGATAAAACATATCCCAACATTATTCCATAGTTGTGCCCTCTACTATATTTTCCATCTATGAAATCCATTACACCGCCTTCCACATATGGGCCGGCGAGGGTAGCCCCTGTCCCGTAAAGACGTTTAGCCTGAACTGCTAAGTAGCTATTGGGATGAAAAACATTCCATGTAAATTTGATGTCTATTTCTGATAATTCATCAGGAGATGTGGGATCGCTAAGTGTTCCGGAAAAAATCTCGACCTTTATACTATACCCACTCTGCTCTTGCTCGGCATACATTTCAGGTACCAGTTTCCTTGTGATGGTGTTTTCCAAGGTATTGGGACTAAAATTAAATTTCTTTCTGATACGTTCTGTGCCAGAAATTAACAAATTCAAAGCTTTTTTCAGGTATGCGGGGCGTATCGAGAATGATGGGACTCCAACACTCCATAACCCTTCACAAGGCTCCATCCACAGCCTCCATATGCTCCCTAATGACGGCATCGCCATCGTTCAAAGCTGCAGATTCTGACCAAAATCTTTCTTCTGATGGTTTGATAATATAGAGATGTTCTCCTTCGTATATTTTGAGATGTCCCCATACGTAGATACGTTCTGAAATTTGATCTTTTAAGCTTTTTGAAATTTTAATTAATAATTCTTCCAACCCTTTAATTTTAATTCTCTTTGTTGAATTCCCCTGATTCGAGGTTGTTTGGGAAACCTGTTTAAACTCCACAACTGATAATGGCGAGTCATCCTCAATGTCATATACCGTACTATTGAGAGTTTTCCCCTCTGATTCCAAGATGCTGTTTAGTTGATTACATAATCTATTCGCGTACTTTTCTAATTGATTTGAAGTGGGAGGTCTAATACCCCTTCTTTTGCCCTTTAGTTTCCTGTTTAAAAAGAGGTCTATTGTGTAATCAATCATATCATCCACAATAATTCGTTCAACCTCATTTAATCCATATAAGTTACAGATGGATTTGAACAAAGCGTTTTCCCAATTTTTAATCTCCGATGGTGATGCTGATTCATATGATTTGCAGAGCTTATTTTCTAGAGTAATTACGTCGTCCCACCTTTCGTCTTCAAGATTTAGAATTGACTTTGGCAAAGGCATTTCACGCCAATCACTCGGCTCAATAAGCTTCCTATACCATCCCAATTCCCGACTGAGCATGAATGCCAAATACAGGGTGAACTTACTGTTAAGAATCGCATTGAGCCTGTGTACATATCGCTCATCTACCCCGTCGAAGGAAATCCCAATATATGTTGAAGAATAAACCGTATCCTCTGATGCAAAGGCAATGCGTGTTTCTCCATACTCCACGCTTCTGCGGATTATAAGTAGTGGTGCTTTATACATCTCTTCTTCTTTTGGTAACTTTAAAGCTTCATATTGAAACTTTGGCAATTTCTTAGAATCAATATAATATTTATGATTTTCTTTTGCCTCAAGATTCGGATAACCAATATATTTTGCCGCAGGTAGTGACATATCACCAATTTCATAACCTCTACCAAATTTTGTATCTTTGATACCTATTTTATTTAAAACATCTTTTAGAGTAGGATTATGGATTAATTTTTTAATCAACTCAAAATCTCTTTGAGAACCCAAGAATGCAATTTTCCACAGATGAGGATTATCACGAAGTAAAAAAAGAGAGATATTTTGAATATCTGGAGGATGAATTATTATTTCACCCCTCTTCTTTATCGATGGATACCACTTGGGGCATATATATGTGACATATGAGTCGTTATCTGGAGGGCGTGGTTTATAAAAAATTACGCTACCAGGCATTTTTGGATCTCCCCCCCCTTTATCATTCTTGCCACCGAATAGTATTTTTTCCCCAACTATATCGGAAAGGTTGATTGCCATGTAAATAGAGTTATCCTCCAAAAACGAACTCAACCAGAACTTATTTCCCCTTCCGAACTGATAGAATATCCTGCTGGAAACAATAAAGGCAATTATAGTATCGGCACTGGCGAAATCATTCACACGGTACATAATGCCTTGATCGGGATTCAAATGAGGGATCTTCATTTCCTGACAATATTCGAGCAACCATTGTCTACCGGATTGGAGGTTTTCTGGGTCTCGCGGTGCTGTTTTTTTATTTAACCCAGTCCACGGAAGGTTGCCTATGATGAGATTAAATTTACGGCTCACGAATGGCTCATTTCG
>JAHIPG010000266.1 GCA_018894775.1 Nanobdellota archaeon | reverse complement strand
ATTACAGCTTGAGTAGTTCCGGCTTTTTTTGCGAGCTGTCTCTGAGAGATTTTGCCTTCAATACGAGCCCCAATAAGCGTCCTTGTAACTTGGTACGCGGCCTCGCTTTTTTCCCACTCTTTTCTAAAATTAGGGTCTTTTAGCTGTTCTTTGAGGTATTCATCTAAAGTTAAACCTTTCATAATTTGAGCAGGAAACCAAAGCGAAAATTATATAGTACCACGGCTTTAGCCGTGGGAATCTATAGCAGAAGTATGATACCTTTCTGGATATCACTTGTCAAGTACTTCTTGGTACCTTTTTAGAGCTCTGTTAATTTCTTTCGCGGGAGTTCGAACCTGTTTAGTTGGTGGGGGGAGGGTAGGAATGTAGGCGCTCTGTTTCTGCAGCTCTCTTAGACTATTTTCGGTACTCCCACTCTTCTAATCATAAATTTTACGGCCTCGTTCGTATTTATTGGTTTTAATTCAATCTTTGGATGTTTTTGAATAAATACTCTAAATACCTCATCAACAAAAGCCTGACCGACAGCAGGAACCCTATCAAAATCTAGCACAACCTTTTTAAATTTTTCCAATCCCACCAATACTCTTCTTGCTTGTGATCTCGATATGTGCACGGTGCCCATTTTATATAATCTTATGTGTACTTCAGTTTTATCAAAAGCATAACTGTCTGGTTCCGATTGATAGGCTCTAAAGACCTCGTTTAGATGCCTATTTGATTTGAGAGATATCTTAAAGGTGACCTTGGTTCCCTTTATAGACTTAACTTCTCCAACAAAAATGTCTTTAATTTCGGTGTTGATTTCAAGTTGATATCCATAGCTCTCCAAAGTAAATGTATCTGCCACTTTGGAGGTAAAAAATATTCCTTCACCAGAATGAGATTGGGGTTGTGTGGTTACCTTTCCCTTTAGTAAATCTTGAATGGCCGCGAGCGCTGACTTTAGTTTTCTCTTTCCCATAACACTTCTAAAAACACCTATGCCAAAATCTCTGATGATAAAGGTTAAATATGTTTCGTTTTCTTCCACACTGACCTCTATCCACTTTGATCTGGAGTGTTCAATGGCATTATTTAGCATTTCGGAAAAAGCATAATCAAAAATGCTGCTGAGATTTTCTTTTAAATCTGTCAAAAATGGGGTTTTCCCAATCAAATCCTCCATGACCTCGTGCTCTTTGAGTTCTATATTCCTAACCCGACGATGTATTCTATTGACCAGAGCATCCGCCTTGCTTGGTAACGCATAGTGAACATGGGCACCCGAACCCGCGCGGGCCAAAAATCCTTTTTTGTGTAACAGATTTATTTTTTGGCTCACATAGGGTCGAGAATACTGACCACCCAAGCCACTAACAACATCAGAGGTTCTGAATTTAATGTGAGCTTGCGCAAACCTCAGTATTTTTTCTTCGACGGGCAAGTTTGTTTTCTTCATGTTTTCGAGAATATCAATTGTAAACCCTTCTGTCAACTGAAATATATTTACTGTCGACTCTATTGTCAACTAATTACAGTTTAATGTTGGCGGTACTGTTAAGTTGTTTGGTACTAAAGCATCGGGCCCCGCTGTCCGTCTGGGGATAGTGATAAGTAGTGATAACTTGAGGCTAAAGATGTGTTGCTCGGCGGGTGGCGGTAGGGAAGTTTGCCCGCCTCTGGAGGGAACTTCGAACCTGTTTGGTGGGAGGAGTTGGAATCGTGGACGATGTTAGAACTTCTGTGTTATCACTCCCGCAATCTCCGAATCTTCGCCTGTTGGTTGGCAAAAAAGTTACCAAACACAAAACCAATGGTTAGTGCTGCTATCATTACAGTCTGAATTCCTTCGTCAGCCCCATTTTGACTAAAATATATTGCAACTCCAGCTACCGCTGCTGCAACTAGAATTGCCGCCAGCCCGACTTTAAGTGATTCGTTATATATCTCTTTTTCTTTTTGACTAGTCAACCGGTACCACCTCCTCTACTCGTTCGACTTTATCACACAAGTTAAAGACCCGCAAACGGATGTCCTAGTCCAGGGGCTTTAGTCGGGAAACTTTCGGCGGGGGACGATTTTCGAACCCTGTACGCCAAAAAATAAATATCTAAAGTTCAGACCTCTTCGTACTCAATCGTAAAATCTAATCTAAAGAGAGTCGCTTTCAGACCTTGGTTCATAAAGATTTCGGTCAATAATGCCACGCCAGGTATTTTATATATCAACCACCTCTTTTTCATGTCATCGATAGAAAGAAAATTAGACAAGTATGGGTAAACTTGGGGCATATTACCCGCTATGGTATGTTTTTTACCTTCGATTTTATGTGCGCTTATCCATTCTTTCTTATAAACCAAGATGTTTTGTAGCCAATCTTTAGTTATTAGTACCAATAAGGCCCAAACTATACTCATGCCGATAAATAATATTGGAACAAGGATTGAGATTGTTTGGTGAAAAAACGAAATAGGGAGGATGTAAAACAGGGTAATTGATAAGAGAGGAAAAGCAATCATCACAAACACAGCATCGTAGGGAATTCGCCGTCTTAAATCAAAATAAAACGCTTTATCTGTCTCTATTACCTCCGTAGGTATTTTTAAACCAAACCATTTCCATAGAAAGCCTGATGGAACTCTACCTATCTTAGCTATAGACTTAGATTTTATTAAAAACGCTGTCTTTCGGTTGATAATCTTTTCTTCCGGGAAATACTTCGCAAGCAGAGCCGAGAGAGATTCCATGCCTACATACTACTATAAATTAAAATAGTCACTTCTTGTATAATATACCTTATGAAACCAGTGCTTATCAGAAATAAAAATGCCATTTTGGAGTCATTAAAAGCGGGGAGTGATATTGAGAAAGTAATGGTCGCTGAGAATGTTGCGGCGGATTCACTGACGAAATCTATTATCGCCCAGGCGGAAAGTCGTAAAATTCCCATTGAAACAGTTCCTCGGCAAAGGATGCCCCGAGGGCGGAGCGGGAAAAGTCGTGAAGCTATAGCCGGGGTTTTGACACTTCCGGATTTATGGACATTACGCAACCTAATTTCTCAGCTTGAGTCGAATAACGAAGTACCATTCTTTCTATTTATTACTCGGCTCGAATATGCAAGTAATCTTGGTCTTGTCGCCAGAACGGCCTACGCGGCTGGTGTGAATGGCTTTATTTTTCAAGGGGATATGGATCGTACCGTGAATGAGGAAACAATTCATTACTCGATGGGGGCCCTCATCCGTGTTCCTCTTGTAAAGATGGGCATTTTTCAAGCCCTCAAGGAACTTTCTAATTACAATATAAAAACATATGCCCTCACAATGGAGGGGGCTCCGTATTATAAACAAGACCT
>JAHIPG010000265.1 GCA_018894775.1 Nanobdellota archaeon | reverse complement strand
TTAAAGAAATCTCCAAAACCTCCTGTAAACATAGAAGCAATCAACAGAGTAAAAAGAACAATACTCAGCAATTTCCAACTATACCTTCTTTTTAATCTCATATGTATCTTCTCTTTTCTTGATAATTTTTTAGCCATTTACATCCCTCCATTTCGATAAATGCTATAATAATCATGCAAATCTTTCCTTATAAATTTTACTGAACAAAAAAATCATGAAAAATCTTTTTTCCAGTACTTAACTGTGTTGACAAAGAAGTCAAAAAATAAAGCCTTAAGAAAACTAAAAATAACTATCAGTATTAATATGAACAGATATTTTAGAATATTATATATTGATCTTGCAACATCTTTTGTCACTAAGTTCCCCACCTCTCCAGCAATGGCTGCACCTAGTATCTTAAAACCTATAATCATAGGTTCAATAACCGGAAATAATGGGAAAGGTAACATAGACCATAAAAGATACTAATAATTTTTAAACTTTTCGTATCGATAATTTTAAATATTAAAAAACTTTAACTAAAAGCTATGAAAATAAAAAAAGTTGATATCATAGTAGGGATACCTTCATATAACGAAGCGGATAATATTTCTTTTGTTGTTGAGCAGGCAAGTAAAGGTCTGACAAAATATTTTCCCAGCCTTAGAAAAGTGATTGTTAACGTGGACAATAATTCAGAAGACGGAACCAAAGATGCTTTCTTAAATTCAAAATCAGAAGTTCCTTTAAAGTATATCTCCACACCCCCAGGTGTTACAGGCAAAGGAAACAATTTTAGAAACCTCTTCAAGTATATGCTTGAATCAAATGCTAAATCTACTATTGTGGTTGATGCTGACTTAAAAAGCATATCCTCAGAATGGATTCAAAAGTTAGGAAGTCCAATCATTAAAGGTTATGATTATGTAGTTCCGATTTATACAAGACATAAGTATGATGGTACCATTACAAACAATATTTGTTATCCCCTATTATACGGCTTAATTGGTAAGAATATTAGGCAACCTATTGCCGGAGATTTTGCTTTTTCTAACAGGCTTTGTAAGTATTATTTAACCAAGAAGTGGAATAACACAACATATCATTTTGGGATTGACAATTTTATGACCTTAAATGCTATTTTTGGAGGTTTTAAAATTATCCAGACCGGTCTTGGTTCTAAAGTGCATAAGCCTAGCGCTCCTAAGTTAAGCAAAATGTTTACAGAGGTTGTTTATACACTATTCAGCACAATCTTGAATAATAAAAAGAAATGGGAAAATGTTAAACAATTAGATAATCTAGGTTTAACTGGTAAAGAGCATTTAAGTAAAGGTCAGAGTTTGAAAGTTGATGATATACTTATTAAGAGGAGGGCTTTATTAGAGTACCAAAAACATCATAAAAGTATAAAACATTTCCTAAGCACCGAAGTTTTTTCTGAAGTTGACCGTGAATTTTCAAAGAGTAAGATGAACATTGGTCCTGAGCTTTGGGCAAAGATAGTTTATGATCTTCTTTATAGGTTTAATTCTAATCATAACCGTTTGGAAATTATAAAATCTATGAAATCCTTATATTTTGGAAGGGTTTATAGTTTTATACAGTTAACTAAGGATTGGAGCAATTCTAAAGCAGAAGAAGACTTTAGAAAACAAGCTGAGATTTTTAGAGATTTAAAACCTTATCTACTCCAAAAATTTAAAAATAAGAAAAAGTGTTAGTAGCTTATAAGGACATGAATATCCTTACCAAACAATTTCTTTAAAGACTCAAAGATCTTTTCCTTGATGAAAACCTTCTCAGGAATCTTGGCATCTACCATATGTTTCTCCATATCTTCCATGTTACTCTTCTCTACCTTGCCAAGCCCACCATCTTTGTCAAGGGTTGCCTTCTGAATCTCTTCCCTCTTCTCCAAGTCAGGTGTTAAGAAAGCTACCTTATCCAAAAGGATAACTTCTCCAAAAGTGTCTCCATACTTGAATCTTATCTTAGCTCTCTCTAGCTCAATGCCTCTGCTTCTCTGGATGAACTCTATCAATACTTTGATATACATCCTTGCTTCTTTGCTGACCTTCTCGACTTCCTGCTTTGCAAGCTTCTTCTCTTCGAAATCTTTCTTTGCTTTGAGAACTGATTTTAGGATTTTGTATAATTTTTCTGGCAGTTTACCTTCATCAATAAGATGATCCTTAAAACCTTTCTCTACATCTGTAACTTTCTTATCTGTGACCATCATTATAGCATCCCTTGTAACAGCCATGACTGTATCATAAAGATCTTCCATGTTCTTGACTTCTGCCTTCTTCTCAATCTGCGTGAAAAGCCTTCTGATCCTTTTCAGGTAAGCTTCAACATCTGTTACCAAGCCATCAATCTCTTTACCGCTGATCTCCTTCATCTTACCATGCTCAATAGCCTTGTAAGCAGCCCTAACCTTCTCTAAGGTGTCAACATATTTTTTCTCTAACAGTTTTTCCTTCTTGACAAATATGTCATCTAATAGTTTAACTGTCTCCTTAGGTGTTGGTGGCGGTATGCCATAAAGCATTAAAGCAGCCTGAGAAGGGTTCAATGCTGCATAGTAAAGATCCTCTCCTACAACGCTGAGCAGTTTAGCCTTAACTCTTTGTAATAGTTTCTCTCCAATGTCCATGTTCATGTCAATAGCTTCCGGACTTGGTTTGATCTTTCCCATCTGCAATAGTAATTTCCAAGGCATGAACACTCCCCTATCATATAATGGCACCCCATCTCTCAAAAATGTAAAGATAACAGGGTTAGCATCCCTGATAGAATCCCAAAAGTCTGTAAGGATATATGTCTGCACATGGAAATGAGCATCAACTCCTGTAATCTTTCCAGCTTCGAAACCCATACCAGCGATTATAGCCCTTAACTTATCCTTAAGTTCAGCTCTAGACATCTTCTTCACATCAGTATCATCAATAACGATGTAAACGTCGATGTCATTAGGATTAGCATCCCCTCTGAACAAAGAGCCTGCTGCTACATAGCCAATAACATACTTCTCGAACTTGCTGATAGCCATGGTCTTGTGAACTTCAGAAACTTTTAATGCTCCTAGAATACCTTTATCATAAACTATACCTGATTTAGCTATCATCTCAAGAACTTCATATTTACCATCAAAACATGATTCTTTAAGTTCTGTGACAACCATTGTCTGAGGCTTTAAGTGAGGATCAATCTCTTTGGCAATACTCTCAATTATTGCCCCAAGTTTTGTTGACAATTCCTCTTTTGACATCTTTGTGCTGTCAGCATCATCAACTAATACGAAAACATTAATATCATCTTTTTTCTTCTTATCCTCTTTGTTAGGGGGAAACAATGCTACACCAAGAATATATTTATCAAATTTCTTTAATATTTCTGTCTTGAATTTCTCTATCTTTTCCTTAATCTTATCCAATTTTTCCTTCATTTCTGCAGGAATCTGAGGAGCTTGAGGTTGTTCAAGTAGAGATTCTTTTGGTTTCTCAACTGGTTTTTCTTCCTTTTTTGCATTATTTTTTGCTTTTTTCTTTACCATTTTAACACTTTCTAAATTGGTGAATTTGTTTTATAAAGGTTTGGTTTTTTAAATTTGGTGTGTTATCCTGAAACTATTTCCTAAGGCTGTTTTATTTCGTTTCATGTTTATTAATCCTCCGCTTTCATCTTTCTGATGAAAGCCTGTTGTGGAGTCTCTAATTCGTTAAATTTGAGACTGCTATGTGGTCTTATTTCATTGTACCACTGCATGAATGCTTCTTTAGTGGAGAAGGCGTGTCTGTGATTTTTGTATAAGTCGTTGA
>JAHIPG010000264.1 GCA_018894775.1 Nanobdellota archaeon | reverse complement strand
TCGGCTTTCTGGTAGATCTCCCCCGCCTCCTCGCGGGTAAAATCTTCCGGAGAACCGGGTTCGTAGCGGGTTTCGATGTAGTAAGGATTCAGCTCCTTACAGGTATCGCTGAATTCGGAAAGACTCCCGTTGTGCTTAATGCACCTATCGAGCAGAATTTTGAGGTCGTGAATGAGCGGCGGCTGCTCGCCTGTGTGGAGGAGGTAACCTTTAAGATATTTCTCGACTGCCTGGTGGATGTGAAAACAGGCAATTCCGAAGAGGTTCTCCCGGGGGTTTTCAAGGATTAGGTAGGCAATGGCTAGGTCGGCCTCGGCGTTTTTGAAGGTGGATTCGGTGCTACTAGTGATTGGCATCGTAGAGAACCTCCCCCTTGAGAGCGTTGACATAGAACGGATTCTTTTGGGCTAAGCCCTCGTTCACTTCTTGCGGTGTGCGTACGACGATATCTAACGGGCACGACCAGTCGAGGCTCCGGTACAGATTCTGGGCTCGTTTGATTTTTCTTTCTTGGGTTTCTTTGATTACCAAAAGATCAATGTCGTTGGGGTGCTCGCTCCCATTGGCAAGAGAGCCAAAGAGAACCACCCGTTCCGGCCTGTACTTTAAAGCGATCCGGCTGGTGATTCTTTGAGCTTCTCGTTTCAAATCACTGTGAGTTGGCATCGATCACATTGTACCACAGGACCGGACGCAACTTCGGGTTTCCTCCAATTCCATTTTCTCCCCACGGTTGGTGGGGGACGCCCCCCCCTCAAGTTTTCTCGGAGAAGTTTTCTGTTAGAATGCGGGGAGCATGCCCAAGTGGGAGATTGAGTACTATTCAACCCCTTCCGGACGAATTCCAGTTCAAAAATTTATAGATTCCCACCCCGAGTTCTCGGGGTGGTACTCTGTTTCGCTTTGTACGCGCCTTCGGCGCGAACTGTTGTATCGGCTTCGTCCCCTCCGAATCGGAGGGGTCCTCGCCTTTCTTGAAATAGAAAGACTGGCTCTTGACACACATCACAATTTTGCGATATTCTACCCTCGCTATGGACTGGGAAACTCATAAGAAACATCTATTAAAGGACCCGGGGTTTAGGAAGGCCTTAGAGGAAACTAGGCCGGAGTACGAAATTGCTCGGGCAATGATTTTAGCGAGGGTTAAACATAAGCTAACCCAGAAGCAACTAGCTCAAAGACTTAACACTCGGCAATCGGTGATCTCCAGGGTGGAGAACGCCCGGACGACCCCCTCGGTGTCGTTTTTAAAACGATTTGCCTCGACTTTTGGGGGAAAGTTAAAAATCAGTTTTGAAGGGATTTGAATACTCCAACACCCCCGAACTCTCCGGTGGCAGCTGTTCACCTCCTCCGCGGGTGAGCCATTTATCTCGCCCTGTCTCGCCGAGAGTGCTCCGAGGCGGACGACAATGCGGACCCCACGAACTGCGAACCCAACATAGTTCACGCTGAATTCAAGCCTGAAAGTTTCCAACCAATCTCCTGATACGCCACTTCGATAAGGGTGTGATATCCCAACCTCTGACCAACCCATACCTGCAACAATACCTACAGCAACACTTACAGTAGCATCTGTACTAAAACATCTGTACCAAAACACCTATACCAACCTAACATCAACCTGGTACTCATATTTCAGTTATTTCAGTGTGTTCACATACTAGTATGTTAACATACTAGTATGTGAATATGGAGACGCTGGGTGTAACGCGAGTGTAGTTTTTCATGGTCACCATCTTAAGTGTCTAAGTGGCAACCTTCAAACTTGAACGTACGCACGGGCCGATAGGGTTGACATTTACCCTGATTTTGATAAAGTTTCTTTAGTATTGGATACCCTTTGTATTTTTGGGCTACTGCACAACAGAGTAGGTCCCACACAACATGGGCCAATGGCTCAGGAGGAGTAGGGAGATGACTAAATTTGAGCAGGAGATCCACGATGTTGTTACGGGTGCGGGAAAGGCGGTTGCCGCTCACGAGATTGTTAAGCTTCTCGCCGACCGGGGTATCGTGCGAACACTGGAGGCAGTAGCAGCGGATGTCGAAGAGATGGAGAAAGCCGGGTTTTTGTGGAGACCGCCGGTGTATGTTACACGGGGCTAGAATCGCGTTGATTGAGCCGGATTCGAACTCTAAGTGATGTACCCGAAGGTAGTGGAGTCAAACTTCCAAACTTGTAGGAATGTTTGGCTCCTTTTTCTTTTCCCCAAAACCCCATCTTCTCCCCGCAGGCGGGATTGGGTAGGGGGATTGAAGAGGGAGAGGATAATATAGAGGCAAGATACCAAAAGGTAAAGGATACCTGTGGAGGGGTATATTCATTCCCCTTTGTTTATCTGAATGACGACTATTTTTTCAGGCTGTTCACTACACTTGAGACAGTCGATAGTTCTATAAGATCTGTACCCGTCCGAATGGCTATACTCGAGCAGATGAGTGTTCGGATGTGTGCATGGCAACATCAACAGCCGTTTTGAGGGTGGTAAAAATTACGAGGGGGATACTGTGGACTAGTGCTGGACCAAAGATAATGGCTACTATCCCGCCAAAAAAAATGTTAAATATACTACCCAGGATAATGGTTAAATGCATTGGCAGAATGCGCACATAAGGGTATACCATTATTTGGCGGATACTTTTCTCCTGTTTTTCGTCGGCTTCTTTATTGTAGAGATAAGAAAATAAATGATTAATGAAAAAAGTTCCTCCGGTAACCAATATCAATTGGGTGCTTACCGTCTTGTTCAGAAAAGAAAGGTAATAAAGGTGAAAAGAGCCGTAATGGAAAGCAAAAATAAGAGCGATCAGGATTTTTGTCTTTTGGATTACATCTGGCGCTTTTTTGAAACTCGAAATTTTTGTAAGCAAGGTTCTCGTCTTCCGGGTTGACTCAAGGGTTTCTCCGGAAAAACTAATATTTTTGATTGGAACTTTTTCGAGGCTCAAAATTTTTATAAATTGGAAAAAACCAAGTATGACACTTTGGACCCAGTAAACCAGCATTAAACTGGCGAGCGGACGGCTTTCTTTAATTGCCCAGACGAGAGTGACAATGTTTGCCAGTATCAGTGACCAGCTGGAAGGGTCGGCAAAAATCCGTTTTACAAAGGAGGGCTTTGGGTCAAAAAGACTAGAATCGGTCTTCATGGTGTTTTCATTTGCAATAGTTGACGTTTGGATTGGTGTAAGTGGGATCTTGTTCGTTGTATATATAGCACCCCCCTATGCTTTTGACGAAAATCAGGTCATTGGTGAGGTTGTTGAAGTAATTGACGATGATCTTTTTGTCTAAGAATTCTTGGAATCTGGCTTCAACCAGGCTTTTGTTGAACTTATTTAACCTGAGATGCCGGGTTTTCCACTCCATTGGCGAATTTTCTATTTGGAGGAGTATTCCGTAAGTGGATTCCCCTGCTCGGTAATAGTCCTCCTCTCCTCTGTGTACCAAATCGAGGATTGGATTGATGATTAGATTGGCATCCATTTTAGCTGAGTAGTAGGGAGGGCTAATATGTTTGACGGCAATTACCATCATACCCTCTGCTTGAGTGAAGTCGCTTAATAATGCAGCTTTGCCACTGTTGTAAGTAACAAATATTGCCAATAGAAAAAAAGACAAAAGGAGATATCTGAGTATCTGCCAATATAATCCCTTTTCGTTCCAAAGCACTTTTAGTGGCAGTATCATTCCGGATGATATAAAAATACTCATGAAGAAATTTTCTGTAACCGTGCGACCGTAATTTTTGGTAAGAGACAGTACAAGAAATGCCACATTGCTAATAGTGGCAACTATGTAGAGAAAAACAAGAAAGTTGGGAAAGGAAAGACTGGTCATTAAAACCTCGGGCTTGTCTTTGTGTTTCACTGGCATGTGGACATATTGTTAATTGTAGTTATATATGAACGAGGAAAACTTGTAAAGACGGGAGTGGGGCGAAACTGTACTTCGGAAGATAGGGTACCGGTCTCTCTAATTTTAAGAAGCGAATAAGAAATTATCTATCAATTGTGTACCCTTGACTTTGTTAGTTTGGCCGTTTATAAATGAAGTATGGCAACAAACAATATCGAAAGTGCGATTTTACCCAAACAGGAAAATAAAAACAAAAAATGGATTGTTTTTTTGGTAGTTTCCTGGGTGATATTTATTTCTGTTTTGGTTGTTTTGTCTGCCAATAAAAGTGTCCCAAAAGAAAAATTAACTACAACGGGAGAGGAATTTTTGTCCCACATGGAAGAGGTGGTCAAGTATGTGGCGGACGGCAAGATTGCCTTTGAGGGTTTGAGCGGTGATATTTTTGGAAATGATGGTGAGTTTGGAACCAGCAGTGATTATGATTTCCATTGGAAAACTGATGAGGGGGTAGCCGTTTCAACTTCCACCAGGAAAGAGTTGATTTTAAAACAATTTATCACCGACCAAGACACAGAGGAATATGATTATTTGTACTCGCTTTCAGAGGAGACTTATAAAGGTATTTTTGAGGAACAGGGCTTCATTTTCAATCTTAACAACAGTATAAATCCGTATCTTTGTACAAGAAAAAGTATGGCTTTTGAGAAGGGTGACTTGAAATGCCTGCTTCTTTTTGAGCCTAATAAGGAACCGAGTCTTCCAAGTCTTTATTCAAAGATGATTAGTATAAAGTGTTCTGAGGGTATATCAAAGGCATTGGCAGGCCAAAAGGAGGTTTTAGAAAGATTGGAACCAGCAGAAGATAAATACATATCTCGTTACAGTTATGACGGTTTTTCCAAGTGTAAAACGATTAATGTAGGGTTGAGTCACCTCCAATCTTGTTTTGGTTATATGGCTTCTTTTATAAATTATGACGGCAGGTGGATAAAATTGGCGGAGGGTCATGACATAAATTCTACATGTGAAGAATTGGCAGACAGAAAAATTCCGGCAGAATGTTTTAGTGGCAAATGTTGGTCAGAAAATTTGGAAAAGAATATTAGTTATCCTGAGTTTTTTAAATGAATTTAAAAGATTTTTTTACTATTTTAGTCTTTTTCGTTGTTTTGGTTATATTTTTGAATTTTACCGGAGCGGTTATCGTGGTCGGACTGCTGTTGTTGGTTTCCTTTTTCAAAAGCAGAAAGATTAATAAATTATTGAAAGGAGACATTTTATTTAAAGGATCGGTGGTGGGTTCTGTTACTAAGTTGAAACATGATAGTGGAAATAAAGATTTAATAACGAAAAAGAAAATTAACGAACAAGAACTGGGTAAAACAGTTGAGATGGGGCACGGGATTGATGATTTTAACATTGTGTTTAAAGAAAATTCTTTTTATGTTTATCGAAGAAAAATAAATATTCTATCTTTTTTGATAAAGACTTACTTCTCTTCAATTTCTTGCGGTAATCTTTTTGAGATAAATTATTCGGATATTGTTGACTACTATAATGTTGAGAAGAAGCGATTGTCCTTGAAAATTTTTGTTGAAAACAATAAAAAGGATCGCTTGTTCACGGTTCACATATTGTGTAGTGATAATTATGAACCACAAAAAGATGTGGAGAAATTGAAAATCGAGAGTGTAAATGAGAAACAAATTAATGATCTTATAAAAATTATTGAGAGAAAAACAAATTTGTCAATTTCAGATAATGAATTTTTTGAGCCTTTTACCAAGGAGGGTCAAGAAAGAAAAATTGATAGTAAGACTAAGGAAGAAAAGGGAGTGGAAAAGTAGGTAAATTTAGAAGTTACATTCCACAGCATTTTTTTGATTCAAGAGAACACAATACCTCCGAAAACATCAGGCTTCGTAGATTTTTAGTAGCCCCTTTCTTTAAGTTAAATTAACCCCCAAAATTATGGGAAATCATCGGATTTTTGCGTTTTTTAATCCGAGGCAACGGTTTTTGATCGGCGCAAAGTTTACACTGAGGT
>JAHIPG010000021.1 GCA_018894775.1 Nanobdellota archaeon | reverse complement strand
GCCCATTGTTGGTTCTCTGTCTTTTTGTGGGCCATGGCAGTCTGTCCCATATGTTAGCAATAGATTGTATTTTTGTGCGAGATTATAGAAGTATTGGTTAGCTTTCATACCTTCTTCTTCGCTTATCCCGTTCTCAGAATAAAAGTATAATTCTATTCCTTTTAGTCCATAGCTTATCAGTGATTCTACCCATTCTTCCGGGCTTAGCTTTTTTTCATCATAATCATCAAGCCATCTTACCTGTATCTTGTCTTTTACTTTTATTCCTGGATGGGCTAGGAATGGTAGTCCTCCGCAGTCAGTAATCATATGTATGGCTTGCTCTTGTGTTCTTCCTATTGGTTTATAGCCGTCCTTAAATACGCATTTTTTGTACATCTTTTTGAATATTTGGCCTAATTTTTTTATATGTTGTCCGCCTATTTCATAGCCTTGGTTGTTTGATTTTCTTGTTCTGTGGATTGTTTCAGGGTCTTGTATATAATGTTTGAGCATGTAGGATATTATGTCGAATGTTACGAATGTTGTGTTATTGGTTATATCTTCAATATCTTCTTCTTTTATTTCATGATTGAATTTGTGTTCTAGCATGCTTTGGATGCTTATCGGGTTGTCTATTTGCTGTTTTAGTTTGCATGCGAGAAGTATTTCGTTTCCTTTTGATAGTTCTTCTATCCATTCATTCATCTCATTTACTCTTCCTTGTTCGTATACTTTATTTAGTTCATCGATGTATGAGAATATTTTTTTGACCCTTTCTTTTCTTGCATTTCTTGTTGATTCTGCCAGGCATTCTATGTTGTCAAATTTATAGCCGAGAATTTCTGTGTTGTTTATCTTCATATCTCCGTATATCTGTTCTGTGAATAACTCAACACCATTGAAGACTTTTATCACATATTTCTTTGCTTCTTCTCTTGCTTCTTCTATTCCGTCTACAGAGTCATGGTCGGTTATTGCTATCCTCTCTAATCCTCTTTTGTTTGCTTGCCTTACGATTTGTCTTGGTGTCCAGGAACCGTCAGAATAAGTGGAATGTATATGGGTATCCTGTTTTAATTGCATGACTTAGAAATTGTTTAAGGCTTATTTATATCTTGTGTTTTTCAGAGCTTCGACTGTCGCTATTAGTGTGTCCAGGTTTGTTACGGATTCTGGATTTTTCATTCCTTCAACGATGGAAAATTTTTTCCAGTGCTTTGAGTAGCAGCCTTTTCTGAATAATTTTCCAGAATAGTGGCATAATGGTTTTTCTTTGTTGTTGTCGACGAATCTTGTATCTTTTATAGAGATCTTTTTCCGCATTTTAGACAGTCATAGATATTGTCCTTATGCAATAATTCTCCTTTTGCAGATCTGCCTCCTATATCATCTAGGGTTTCCATCAATGTTCCAAGAGTGTCTTTTTTTGGTAGTGTTATATAATCATCCATTTTATCCTCATTGTGTGGAATTATTTCTATTTTTTTCTTTTATATAAACCTTTGTATTGATAATTACTTGTTAGTGGTTACGTAAACTTTCCGAGTTTTTTTGGGCAATATTTAAAAATGATTAATTGCCTTTAGCATAGCATGGATTTGATTGATTTGCATGTTCATACGTATGCGTCAGATGCTGATGTGAATCTTACTCCTGAGAAAGTAGTCAAATTGGCTAAGGAGAATAATATTAAGGCTATTGCTATTACTGATCATGATACTGTTCTGGCTGTTGATAAGGCTGTTAAGGCAGGCAAGAAGTTAGGTGTTGAGGTTGTTCCTGGCGTTGAGGTTTCTCTTTATGAGGGCAATTTTGAGATTCATGTTATTGGTTATTATCCTGATTATAAGGATCCTGGGTTTGTTAAGGTTTTGGATAGGCAGTCTAAGGGCAGGGATGAGCGGATGAAAGAGATTTTAAAAAGATTGAATAAGCAAGGGATTGACATAACTTTTGATTATATGCGTAAGAAGGTTAAGGGTGCTTATGTTTCTAAGGTCCATATTGCTTGGGAGATGATTAAGCGTGGTTATGCTGAGAAGCTCAAGCCTGCTATCAAGAAGATTGATTCTATGGATGTTCCTTATTCTGATTTTAGTAAGTATTTGTTGGATGTTAAATCAGGTATAGAATTTTTGCGTAAGTTTAATGCTGTTACTGTTCTTGCCCATCCTGAGGTTATTAAGATGTATGGCAAGGAGGAAGAGAAATTCATTAAGAAGTTGGTTGGTTATGGTCTGCTTGGTATGGAGGTTTATACCTGGAAGCATGATGAGAAGGCTACCAAACGTTATGAGAAGCTTGCTGATAAGTTTGGGCTTATTATGACTGGCGGTACTGATTTCCATGCCCATAATCCTAAGGTTAAGATTGGTGTTCATGATGGAAGTTTAAAGATTCCTTATAGGCTTTTAGATGGTATTAAGAAGGTTAAGGCTGAGATTAGTTAGTTCTAGAATGTATTTATAACTCCATAGACATTTTTGTTTCTGTTAGGTTCAGTATTTTTATTACTATAACAGATATTCTTCCTAAAAGGATTATGTCTGCCTTGGATGCTTTTTTGTATATTTTGTTTATTTCTTGCCATAAAACTCTTCGGTCTTCTATTATTTCTATAAGTTTTTCTTTATCATATTTATAAAATAACTTATAGAATGAT
>JAHIPG010000263.1 GCA_018894775.1 Nanobdellota archaeon | reverse complement strand
TTTGCCTCTCTTATCTTTTCTAGCAGTTTAAAACCACCTATCTTTGGCATTCTAAGATCAAGAAATAGAAGTTCATAAGGCTTCCCATCTTCTTTAGCACTGCATAGTTTCTCCATGACGTTTTCCGGTAAGGTAGTATATTCAATCATACAACCTTCTTTTTTTAGTTCACGCTTAAGACTCTTGCAAATCTCAATTTCATCATCAACAATCAGTACTTTCATTTTTCCTCCCTTTAAAGGCTGATGTACTATGGAGAGCATTGGAATGTTTAATCCCCTTCTTTACCGATGTAATAAGTTCATCTAATGACAGGGGCTTTTTAAAATAATCATAGGCATCCAGTTTCAATGCCTTTTTAGCTGTCTCATGATCACCATAACCTGTAATGATGATTAATATAAAATCATCATTTATCTCTCTGCACCGCTCAAGCATCTCAAGGCCACTCATCTTAGGCATTCTGATGTCTGCAATGACTACATCAACTCTGTTCTTCTTGAAATAATCTATGCACTCCTCCCCCGTGAATGCAACCACTGTCTTGTAGCCTTCCTTTTCCAGTTTGCGCTTTATATGTCTGCATAGATCTTTTTCATCATCGACTACCAGAACGTGGTATTTTCCATTATCATTTTTGGCTTCAACTGCCTTTTTTTGTACATGGGAGATTGCAGAAGATAGCTCCTCAAGGGATATAGGTTTGTTTAGGTAGTTTCGTATAGAAAAGCGTATAGCCTCAATCACGATCTGCTCTTCACGGTAACCAGTCATAATAATCACCTCAACGCCCAGACGCTCTTCCTTGATTCGGCTGAACAGAGTTAGACCATCCATCTCTGGCATCCGGATATTGAGAAGTAGGAGATTATACGGCTCACTATTCCTTCTTGCACTCTTTAAATACTCCAGAACATTGAGTGGTGATGTCCTATATTCAACCTCATGTCCTTCTTTTTTTAGTTCACGCTTAAGACGCTTGCAAATCTCAATTTCATCATCTGCAATAAGTATTTTCATTTTCTCCTTCTTTTGCTTTAGTGTCCAATTCAGTAGCTTTACTGTTCTTTATTATTGGCACTGCCACCTTAAAGCTTGCGCCTCCCATCTTATTATCCTCAACCCATATTCTGCCATTTAGAGATTGGGTTACAATTCCGTAGACAATAGAAAGACCCAGTCCTGTTCCCTGACCTGGTTCTTTTGTGGTAAAGAAAGGCTCAAATATTTTTGATTTAATATCATCTGGAACACCATAACCATTATCTGCAAATTCAAATACCACATAGTCATCTTCCTGAAAGATTTTGCATATCAGTTTCTTTTTGAAACTTTTACCTGATTGTTCTGTCTTCTTTTCCTTCTCATCCAAGACCTGGCGCGCATTTGTTAGAATATTTATAAATACCTGTTCGAGTTGATTTGGATCTACCTTTATAGGTGGTAGATTTTTCTTGGTATGGCGTAAAACTGATATACTGTGTACTCTAAACTGCTCACCAACAATAATAAAAGCATCATTTAATATCTTATCTGGCTGTACCACTTTCCATTCCCCTGTCTGTCTGGCAAATGTCCTCATGTGAACAATAATATCATCAATTCGCTTTACATTGCGCAGTATATCTTCTGTGTCCTGTGGAAGAAGGCTCATATTGATGCGATCTTTTTCAATGTCCCGAGAAATACCTTCTGCTGCCATAGAAATTACTGTAAGTGGCTGGTTTATCTCGTGAGCCATTGCAGTAGCCATCTCACCAAGTGTAGAAAGTCTTGCAGTATGTGCAATCTGTCTCTCTTTTACAAGAAGGTTCTCCTGCTGTCTTTTTGTCTCTGTTATATTCCTGCCAGTAACATAAATTCCAAGCTCTCCTTTTTGTGTGATAAATACAGTGCCGGATAAGTTAAATATTAAATCTTTCTTTCCCAGCATCTTTGTACTTATCTCAATGTCTCTTACCTTTTTTTTATCAAATATTTTAGCAATAGCTCTTTTAGTCTCATCCGTGGGTAAATATTTGTAGATAGATGTACCAATCAAATCCCTGCGGCTCTTTCCAACTATCTCTTCAAATGCTTCATTTAAATCCATAATATTTCCATCTCTGTCAAGAGTCATCTGAAAATCTGGAGAACTCTCAATTAAGTGGCGGGTATAGTTTTTCTCTTTTTCTATCTCCTTTGTTCTCTTATCAACCATCCCTTCAAGCTTTAGGGAATAATCTTTTAATGCGTCTTCTGCTACAGACAACCTCTGGCTTATAATGGCAACAGTAGCTGAAATAACTATAAGCATAAAGGCTCTTACAAGATCACTTAAAAACTCCATTGTGCTCAAGCCAGTGCTTAAAATGTGGCTTAAAATGAGCAATAAGGCTAAAAATACACCCACAAATGTACCTTTTTTCTTCCACCAAAAAGATGCTAAAATAATTGGGACATAAAAGAAGTGGCTAAAGACAACCTTAGTTCTAAGTACCATATGAAAATAATATATAAGGAATAAACATATACTTAAAAGAATACCTACTGTTAAAATCCTGTATTTTTCTTTTCCTACCTCAAATTTTATTTTACTCATATTGCGTCCTTAATCTTTACAGCTCTTTTTAATCTTTTCATCTTTCGATAACTAGCAGCTCTTCATCTCTGTCATGACCTTTCTCTATTGTCAAAAAGTATCAGGAAATTGCCTTTGCAATATCTATTTACCTTTACAAATCTTTTTATACAATAAAAAAGGAGACGAGAGCAAATTCAATGATTCAAAAGACCACAAATTGCTTTGTCCCCTTATAATAACTTCTAGCATCACTCCTATTATCTTTTTAAAAGAACAACTATTCCATAAAGGCTTGTTTTCTAAATTATCATAATATAGTTTAGAGTGAGTGAGTGCTTGCTTGCTTGCTTGCTTGGCAAATAATTGACCAAGCACTCTAAATTCTTTATTTTT
>JAHIPG010000262.1 GCA_018894775.1 Nanobdellota archaeon | reverse complement strand
TTATGTGGACCATCTTACTAAGATGATAAAGTATCTTTATGTCTTCAGCCTTCTTTGTCTTCAATAACTTCTCTATCTTATTCATCAATTTATCCCTCTGATCCAACAACTTCATCGAGTCTGTGTTATCAAACTTGTAGAAGAAATGATAGTACATGATGAAGAACTTATTAGTATCTTCTATTGCTGAGATAACTTCTTTACTCAACTTTTTATTCACAGCATCCAAAGCCAATCTTACGTATTCATCCCCAAGATTTTCAAGTTCAGATACAATATAATGCATTATAGGAGTCTTATGAAAATCTTTGTGTCCTTTCTTACTCAATAATCTTAAACAGAAATTCGAGAACTTGTTTATACTATAGTCCTGATATTCCATATTATTCAGAGCACTATTATTTTTTGTCTTTATGGCAGTAAGGGTTTCTTCTGAAAGGTTCTTTAATAGGATGAAAATACGCCTTAATATCTGGTCAAACTCTGTGTTCTCTGTCATTCCGGAAAGGTCCTTTATTATACAAAATTCACTCTTCTGATCCACAACTGCTAATCCTAAAAGAGCATCGACAACCTTCTGGATGAGTTTGATTCTTTCCTGGCTTTCGTATTTTACTTTTATTTCATCTGCCCCTTTCCTATAAGCTGCTATTATGTAAGTCCAAAGAAGAACATCATTAAGTTTTGCTGAATCTATTGTTACAGAGCTTTCCTGCTCAAAATTTTTTTCTGTAGATATCAGAAGATTCTTTTCCTGTTCATGAACATTTACCTCATCGCCAGGCTTTAAGCCATATTTATGTGTCCATTGCGATGGCAATGTTACAGTTAATGCGTTTACGCCTTGCTTGACTAGTTTACGTTTCATAGTACCAATAAATACTATTTTATATATAAAAGTTATGATTTA
The DNA here is from genome assembly GCA_018894775.1 of Nanobdellota archaeon. GTDB lineage: Archaea > Nanobdellota > Nanobdellia > SCGC-AAA011-G17 > VGLX01 > JAHIPG01. Next base: position 4,298 of record JAHIPG010000262.1, on the reverse strand, counting down.
TATAAATATATATTATTATATATAAAATAGAAGGAATATATATAACAATTGTTTTCCTAACTATAATTAACAAAACTCAAGGAGGAAAATAAAAATGAAAAAAACAAACGCAATAAACACACTCTATGACCACATAGACAGTCTAGAGGTAGGACAAGTACAACAATACAAGAACATGGAAGTAATGCCCTTATATAGCGATAAGAAAAGCACACTAGATTACCTAGTATTAGAAGATGCAATGGACCGAAAAGGTTTCAATATAAAAGAAACAGGAAATGTAAACATTCTAGATGTGTACAACAAGAACAACAAAGACGTCCTAATAATAAAAGGAGAATATGTAGTTGGCGGAAAGCAGAACAGAATGGTATCAGTCAACGGACTTGTTGGAAAGAAAAAGAAAAAGAAAATCCAGTTACCAGTACACTGCATCGAACAGGGAAGATGGAACACACCAGGAAACTTCTACGCAGGAAAGGTCGCTGCAGCAGGAATGAGGCACGGATTGACAAAAGATTTTTCAGGCAGCAAAGGACAACAGCAAACCTGGGCAGAAGTAAGCCATAAGTTACACGGAACAGGTGTTGAGTCAAGGACCGCTAATTTCGATGACTTCTACAAAGTCAATCAAAAAAGTATCGACGATTATGTTGGCAACTTCAAATCCAAAAGAGGACAGGTAGGCTTCATTGTTGCTATAACAAACATGTGGGGACACAAAGAGTTCTACATGGACATGTTCGATAAACCAAAAACAATGAAGAAACACCACACAAGAATGCTCGAAAGCTACGCAACAGAAGCCATAGAGAACAAAACAGTACACCCAAGGCTAGGAGCATTACCACCTGATTCAATGATACATAAAGACACAAAATCAACACAAAGACTAGCAATGAACTTCCTAGACAGAATCAAAGAAGGGTATGCAACAACATCCAGATCATTAGACAAAGGTATCGATATTGAAATTAGCAATGAACCAATGTACGAGATAATGCTTGAAAAAGCAAGGAAGAAATTCCACCCAAACAGGCTAACCTGTGATGATGGTTTCGTACCAGAAGGACCACACAACATAAGTCCTAACATCGCTAGATATCCAGATCCCCATATGTTCCCACACAACATGCCAAAGCTGAACGGATCAGGATTAGTTCTTGATGATACAATAGTCTACTTCGGAGCAAGCGAACAGCAGACAAAGATACACTATCCACATCCAAGACCTGTTCCACCAAGGCCACCTATCGGACCTGGACCAGTAATACCTTATTACCCGATGCCAGGAATCAGGCATTCTAGAGACATTTACTGGAATGAGGATTTGACCTGTGATGACGACGACACGCCAAAATAAGACCAAACCTTTTTCTTTTATTTTTATTACTTTATAGTAGTAACAAAACGAAAGGATTATATATAACCTCAAACTTATAAACAGTAAATAAAGGAGGAATTATCAAAAATGAAAAATAAAAAACTATTAGCAGCAACATTAGGTCTTGGTTTACTAGCATCAACCTGTACACCAGCAAAAACACCAGTAACTATACAAGGTAACATGACAGGTACAAGCCATATAACAAATATGGAAAATTCAAACAAAAGCAAAATAATATCAATCCAGCTTTTAACTGGCGAAGGAATAATTGAATGCTATGTAGCAAACCCTAAAGAAGGAAGATTCACAGAACTTCTACTAGATTGGGATGAGGATATCAATGAAAGTCGAAACAATATAAACAATATAGCAGACATAGAGACAGTAACAGGCTACATGAACGGCGGAAAGTGCTATATGAAATCATTTGAAATCAACGATAAAACATACAAGTTTGATTAACTAAAACACATCTTTTAGAACAAATAAGAGATTGTGATATGATTCAGCAAAGCGCCTCATAGTATAAGGATACCAATCATTACCATAAGGAACATATATTCTCAGGTTCCAACCATCATCAACCAGCTCTTGCTGTAGATTACGCCTTATACCATAAAGCATCTGGAACTCGATATTATCCCTAGAAACATTCTTATCTTTAGCAAACTGTTTTATGTGATCAATCATGACCTTATCATGGGTCGCAAAAGCCTGTTTTTGACCGGACAGCAATAATTTCTCACTAAGTTCCATATAATTTCTATCAACATCCTTCTTCTTAGGGAAAGCAATATTCTTTGGTTCCCTATAAGCCCCTTTGCATAACCTGAAATTAGAACCTATCTTAAGCAGATCATCAATATCATCCCCTGTCCTGTAAAGATAAGATTGCATGACAATTCCTACATTATCATAATCCTTCCTCAATTTCTTAAAGACGTCTATCGTCTTCTGGGTGTAAGCTGAACCCTCCATATCCATCCTGACAAAGTTATCACAATGCTTTGCTGTATCAAGGACCATCTTCATATTATCATAACAGATATCAGGGCCAATATCCATACCCAACTGAGTAGGCTTAACCGAAAGATTAGCCTCCAGATTGTTATTATAAATATGAGAAATTATTCCAATACCTTCGTAAGCAGAATCCTTAGCAGCCCAATTCTCTGTAACCATCTCTCCCAAGTGGTCAAGGCTGACCAGCTTATTTTCTAAGTTAAGGCCTTTTGTAACTGTATCTGCTTCAGGCAAATTAACTCCTGCAATCCATCTTTGAGCAACCTTATTGCAGAAATCACTTTCCATAACATAATTCTTTATTTTATTATTTGTTGAAAGGAACATGAAGAATTTCCTGTTAACTGAATTTATAAGATTATCAAACACCATAGAGAATAAGGAATTATTAAAACTTTTATAAACTTTGCGGACTTATAATATCACGGATGGAAATAAGCAAAAATCTTGAGATAATGGACCTCTGCCTGTATTTCAAGAAAGAGAAAACTCTGGTCATATCAGACATTCATATGGGCTATGAGGAGGCATTGAACAAGAAAGGTATACTAGCACCAAGATTTCAATACGCTGAGACATTAAACAGGCTGAAAACGATTCTTACAGGATTTAAGCTGCAGAAAATAGTGATAAACGGCGATCTGAAGCATGAATTCGGTACTATAAGCGAGACAGAATGGAGGCATACCCTAGGAATTATAGATTTTCTTTTCCAGTATTGTAAAAAAATAATATTAATAAGAGGAAACCATGACAAAATTCTGGGCCCAATAGCCAAGAAAAGAAGTCTTGAAGTAAGGAGAAACTATATCATAGGAAAGACTACAATGATACTACATGGAGATAAAATCCCTACAGGAAAGACTTTTGATAAGATGAAAAGGCTTGTTATAGGGCATGAGCATCCAGCTATAAGCCTGTATAAAGATGGCCGGTTAGAGAAGTTTAAGTGCTTTCTGAAAGGCAAATGGAAGAAAAAGGAGCTGATAGTAATACCTTCATATAATGTCGTCACAGAGGGCACTGACATGCTTAAGGATAAGCTTTTAAGCCCTTTCCTGAAGAAAAATATAGATGATTTCAAGGTTTTTATAGTATCTGATGGTATCTATGGCTTTGGGACTATAAAAGACATAAAAATGCTTTAAGCACCAATTGATTGAACTCAGTAAATTATTTAAACTTCTAAAAAAGATTTCTAAAGATCTGAAGGGAGGAAAGCATAAAATGAAAATTGAAGAAAATCTGGAAAATATTTTAAAAAATCTGAAAAAAGAAACTTTTTATGGCAATGAAATCCATCATTTACCCACTAAGATTAAAATCACTTATTCTCCTGGAAAACTGAAGTTATATAGTAAAAATCCTAATGGTTTAGAAAGTACTGAAATATACGAGTTTGACGATAATTATAAAATATTAAAATATTGGGAAGGTTCAAATGGGCATCTTAAAGAGTCATCTAGACATTATTTTGCAAAGAATCATTTCCGAAGGGATCCCCGTTATATATTGCAAAATTTTACAGATGCTCAAAATCCTGTTAAAGCTACCTATTTAGTAAGAATATACGATAATTTTGCCCAGGAAAATGAAAAAGAGGCAAAGAAACTTATTAATCGATTAACAGGGTTAAGTAAACTGTTTAAAATCCAACAATTCGCAGAGATACGCCTAACAGATAAAGGTATAGCTAAAATGGTAGTGAAAAATCGTTTTGCTTCTGGTAAAGAAAAAATCTTCACTGACATAGATTTTTATCAATAAATTTTTATTTTTTTACTGTTAATATTTTATAGGATTTTAATTACCCAAAAAAATTCACCCAGCCTGATTCTTCATTCTTAATGTTTATAATTCTCAGAGTCTGAACAGATACTAATATGTT
>JAHIPG010000261.1 GCA_018894775.1 Nanobdellota archaeon | reverse complement strand
GTGGAGAAAGGGGATTACCTGATTGCAATAAACTTGTACAACTTTACGAATATAATATTCATGGAATAATCTCTCCTGAACAGATAGCTGTAATATATTATAGAGGTTCAGATGTTGACTGCTATGACAAAGAAGATGTTGTGGTAGTGTATTATGATGATGCTAAGGGAAAATGGGTTGAAGGAAACACACCTTATGTAACAGAAAGTGAAGGAGAAAGCATTTACGAAGCAACAGCACTTATAGATTACTTAGGTTATGTAGGCTTGATGAGATCAAAAGAATGTGTGCCAACAACATGTACAGCCATAGGAGGATATAAACTGGATCCTATAAGCGGTCTTGTAGATGTTAACAATCCTATATCATTTGAACTTTGCGGAATTGTAAGAGGATGTATAGCTGCAGATGACGGAGTCTGTGACAGACAATGTGCAGGAAGCGATCCTGACTGTGGAGAATGCACATCAGATAATAGAGATTGCTGCTTAATATCTTATGATGGAATATGTGATATTGATTGTGAAGAGAATGTAGACCCTGATTGCTGCAATAAAGATAATCCTGAATGCTGTTCAGGAGACAGCACTCAAACAGGATCTGCTGGATGTGATGAAAACTGCGGACTTTCAGATGCATCATGCTCTGGTTGTACGACTTCAGAAGGAGATTGTTGTAAGGCTGATAAAGATGGGGTATGTGATCCCGATTGTCCTGTAACTGATGGAGTATATGCAGATGCAGACTGCTGTACAGCAACAGCAACAGCTGCTCCTGGTGATTGTTGCAAGGCAGTATGTGATAGTATATGTGATACTGATTGTATGGTTGGGATAGATCCTGATTGTTATTATACATGTGAATGGTGTGGAGACGGCAGATGCTTAAGGGGAGAAAGTGAATTTAACTGTCCGACAGACTGTAAAGAGGAAGATGATGGTGGGAATGGTCCATAATGAGTAAGAAAAAAATATTCTCAAAATATAGAATCATTTTTACAATTCTTTTATCAATCATTTATGTAGTATCTCTAACCGGGTGTGATGGTGGTGATGTGCCCTGTAAGGGACCAAGATATGACGCAGGATCACCAGATAAGAAAGGGGCATGCATATCAGAATGTAACGCTCCGGCAGAATGTGACAGAACACATCCAGGTGGAAAAGGACCAGACTGTGAAGTAGGACAGACATGCAATACAAACTGTTACTGTGAATGGGTAGATAAAGACTTGGATGGCCATACAACATCAGCTTGTGATAAAGAAGCTAAAAACGTATGGGTAACTCTGTTAGAAACATCTGATAGCGGAGAAAAAACAATAGCATCAATAGCAGAAACAACCAAACTAAGAGTCACACAAATATCCAATGGTTTGGCAAAACTTTATTCTATGAGCATATATACTCAGGAAGGACTTTACAGAACATCTAACTATCAATCAGAAATAGAAGTTTGTGATATTGTAGTGGATGAAGAAGTGTGCCACTTTGAGACAGTATATTACGCCCAAATCATGGAAGGATCTCTTATTACTGAAAAGTTTGACCCAAAAATTACAATAACACAGGTTATACTAGAGATGGATCAAGATGCATCAAGCAAGGTAGGTATTGATGTGTTCACAAAACAAAAAGAATTGTGCGATTGTGACGATAATAATCCATACATGCATCCTGATAAAGAAGAAATATGCGACTATAGGGACAACAACTGCAACGGCGTTGCAGATGAAGGAGAAGTCTGCAAAAAACACATATACATATGTAAAACGGATGAATTTGAAACCCAATCACAAGGAGACGGAGATTCTCTAAGTTATGGTTACTGTCAAGATGAGACCTGGTGTCATGAAGAAATAGACGGAGAAACAGGATCATGCGATTATGACACAGAAAATGATGATGTAGGGTCAAATGACTTCTTCGCTTACGCATGCGATAATTATGACTGCTTCAAATTCACATATGGCGGTTTCCAAGTATGTGGAACAGGATGGGACTGCTCAGCACTATGTTTCCCAGGAGATTGTAACTATGACTCTAAGCTATGGTGCAACAATGCAGGAACATGGCAGGCAGAAGAATGGTGCCATAGTGAATGTGGAAGATATGATAGTGAATGTGGAGGAAACTGTGAGCCAGGCGAGTGTGACACAGACGTAAAGATGTGGTGCAATGATTTAGGATACTGGGTTGATGATAATAGTTACTGTGACTGTGATACCTGTGGAACTGTAGACTCAACATGCTCTGTATGTACCTGTGAAGATGGCAGATGTGATACTACAAATGAGAAGTTTTGTGAGGAAGGACTATGGGCTTCTGATGAATATTGTCTCAAATGCTGTAGAGAAGATCACGACTGTTTTGAAGATGGATATTGCACATCATGCAATGATGGAATATGTGATATAGATAATAATCAATACTGTTCTGGAAACAGTTGGTTCACAACTAATTATTGTGCCCATTGTGAACCTTATGATTTTGACTGCGGTGCAGAAGCATGCGCTCCTGGAAACTGCGACCCTGTAGATAGACTATACTGTGATGGTGGTGAATGGATAGATCCTGGAGACAGTTATTGTTTCCCAGGCTATTGTGGACTACAAGACTCTTCATGTCAATGTAGCACAGATCCTGACGCTTGCTGTTCAGGTGAAGATGACCTTATCTGTGACCCTGACTGCTTAGAACAGTCAGAATATGATTGTGATGATTTATGTACAGTTGGGCCATATTCAGGACAGAATACAGATTGCTGTTATGATGCTTATGGTGATGGCTGTGACTCTGATTGTATACCTGGTGTAGATCCAGACTGTCAAGATACTTGTAATGTTATATCTGATGATTGCTGTAGCGGCTCAGGAGATGAGGTGTGTGACCCTGACTGTACAGAGAATGCTGACTCAGATTGTTCTAACTGTACTATAAGCTCAGATGACTGCTGTGTAGCTGATATTGATTCAGTCTGTGACCCTGACTGTATACCTAGCGTAGACCCTGATTGCGCAGCAAAACCATGCGATGAAAACTGGTTCTGTGAAGAATGGGACCAAGAATGTGATGGAGTGCATTCTACTCACACTTGCCTACAATGGACTGATACAAATGACTGTAATACTTTCTATGATAAACCTTACGACCTTCAAGATTGCCATAAAGAATTTACCTGTCAACCAGAAGACGATCAAGATGAGGATGGTTACCCAGTAAGGGCATGTTACGATGCTGTAAATGATATAGTAATGGATGATTTCGATTGTGATGATGGCGATGCATCGCAGAATCCTGCTGCAGAAGAAGTCTGCAATGGAGAGGATGACAACTGTGATGATAGCATAGATGAAGGCTGCCCATGCCAAGGTGGAGATACACAGCAATGCGGAAGAACAGAAGGACTCTGTAGACCAGGGATACAAACCTGTATTGATGGTTATTGGGGTCTATGTGGAGGATCAGGATATATTGGTCCAAAAAGTGAAGAATGTGATGATGGAATAGACAACAACTGTGACAGTTATATAGATGAAAATTGTGCATGTGTAGAAGGGGAACAACAAGAATGCGGAACTGATGTAGGTATCTGTAAAGAAGGATACCAGGTCTGCTATAACAATACTTTTGGATCGTTCTGTAACAATGAATCAAAACCTCTCACAGAAATATGCGATAATGATATTGATGATGACTGTGATGCTTATATAGATGGAGATGATTCTACCTGTCAGGTCACAACCCCTGTAACTGAAGCAAGTGCTAGTTGCAGTAACAGGAAGCAGGATGGAGATGAGGAAGGTGTAGACTGCGGTGGAAGCTGTTCTGATGCATGTAACGAGAAACCTCCTGCATGTGATTATGGAAAGATAGAGGAAAAATGTATGTGTGGCAAAGCAAAATACACAAAAGGATATTGTTGTAATGGAAAATATAGCATATCTGGATGTACTGCTGAAGCTCTAGATTCTGATGATGATGGCTGTCTAGACGATGATGAATTCCAGCTAGGAACAGATCCTTACTCAGCTGACACAGACGGAGACGGATACATGGACTGTGATGATTATGAAACAGCACCATTATGTAATGATGATGAGATCTGTGACTCTGAAAGAGAATATCCAGAAACTGTTGAAAACTGTGCAGATTGTTCAGGTTCAGCAGTAGGCTTATTGATGTGGTTACTCTTAGTAATAATACTTTTAGCTTTAGTTGGTATTGGTGGATACCTGTTCATGAAGTCAAAAGGAAAAAACCTTTCGGATTTCATAAAAATCAAGAAAAACGGTAAAAAAGAAGAAAAGAAATATTCAAAATTCTCTTTCACAAAAGGACAGCCAAGTGCTTTTGGTAAACCTGCAATTAAGCCCATGACAAAACAAGAAAAAATTGCAACAAAAAAACCAATATCTCCACTAACACAAAAACCAGCACAGCGAGAACCAATAAAAAAGAAAGACATGATACATCTAAGGGCATTTGTCCATAATTCATTAAGAAAAGGCTATACAAAGCTTCAAATAAGAAAAGAAGCAATGAAATCAGGATATACAAAAGAACAGATAGACCAAGCACTTAAAGGAAAGAAAAGCAGCTATAAGCTATTCAAATAGATTTAAAAACCAAATAATTCTTTCTGAAATACATGACACTCATAGCACAAGGAGCAGAAGCAAAACTCTACAAAGAAGGAAATAGCCTAATCAAAGAAAGAGTAAAGAAAGGCTACCGGCATGAAGAGATAGACCTAAGAATAAGAAAACAGAACACAAGAAGAGAAAAAAGGCTCCTTGAAAAATCTGCAAAAGTGATAAACGTCCCAAAAGTTCTTGATTACGATGAATCTAAATATAGAGTGACCATGGAATTCATCGACGGAAAAACTCTGAGAGACGTTCTTGATGATCTTCCGACAGATAAAAGAAAAGATACATGTAAACAATTAGGCAATGAGATAGCGAAGATACATAATATAAACCTAATCCATGGAGATCTGACAACATCAAATTTTATTTTGAAAGATGATAAGATATTTTTCATAGATTTTGGATTAGGATTCCACTCAACAAAGGTAGAAGATAAAGCGGTAGATTTACATCTGTTAAAACAAGCGTTTGAAAGTAAACACTATAAACATTTTAAAGAAAGTTTTAACAAAGTAATTGAAGGATATAAAAAAGAATCAAAAGATTCTAAAGGAATTCTTGATAGGTTTGAAATTGTAGAAAAGAGAGGAAGATACAAAAAGAAAACTTTATAAAATCAATCGGCTGAATAACTCTTGATAGCCCTATAGCCCCGTAGAAGAGACTAAAAATCTCTGCGGAATGTAGCGGCCAATCATCTTGCCCTTTGGAGCTTTGAATGTAAAGAAAGGCAAGGACCTAGGTTCGAATCCTAGCGGGGCTATCATTTCTTTTTTTTCAAAAAAATTATAGCCCCATTATCTCATTTTTTATCATAAGGTTTACTTTTATCACAATGTAAAATCGAAGGATTAAAATCTTTGAATTCTAATGAATAGTCCCAATCTTTTTCTAACCATACAAATACTATTTTCACTATAAATCCTAGCTGAATAGCATGATTGTATAAATCAAGAGTATTAGAAGTAGTTTTAGGTCTATATTTTAATCGTTTTCTATATCTGTTTTTTGTTTTTATTTCATAAATTATTATCTTGCTATCAACTAATTCAATTCCATCTAAAGAAAACCAATTATTTTTTAAGAAACTCTTTTGTTCGAAGCTTAAAAATTTGGATATTAAATTTAAAACCTTATATTTTGAGTGAAATCTTGTAAGAAATAATTTTTTTTTTGTTAATTTAAACATACACTCTCCAATATTTCCTTTGAATGTTCCTTTACCTTTTTTTAAGTTGTACATAGTATTTATTTTTATATGATTTGCTTAAAAGATTAACGTGTATTTTTTGAAAGGATTTCCGGACTTTCCATTCTTTATCTCAATAAACTATTTATACTTCAAATACTATAATCATTGATATGTCAAAAGAAATTAAAGGTAAAGAAGTGGGTGAAGTATTCACATACTTCGCACAAGTTGGAGTAGCAGGGATTAAGCTAAGCGGAACTTTAAAAGTCGGAGACAAGATAAGGATAAAAGGATTAACAACAGACATAGAGATGGACTTAGATTCCATGCAGATACAAAGAGAATCAGTAGAAGAAGCAAAAAAAGGTGACGAGATAGGAATCAAAGTAAGCGATAAAGTAAGGTCTGGAGACAAAGTCTATAAGGTAGAGTAAAGCTTATAAACCCTAATTTTCAAAATAATAGAACATAAAGGATAGGTCGGTCAAGGCTTACCTATACCAGGAATAGAAAAAACTATTTCTGTGTCTAAAAATATCCTAGGAGAGCAATAAAATGGCAAGAATGTATTCAAGAAAGAGAGGAAAGAGTGGAAGTAAGAAACCCATAAAGAAAGTAAAACCAGTATGGTTAAGATACGGAAGCAAAGAAACAGAACAATTAGTTATAAAGCTAGCAAAAGCAGGAAAGACAGCAAGTGAAATAGGAATAATACTCAGAGATAGCTATGGTGTACCATCAGTAAGAATCGTCACAAAGAAAAGTATAGCCAAAATAATGGAAGACAATAAGCTATCACCAAATCTACCAGAAGATCTTCTAGCACTGATAAAGAAAGAAATCGAAATAATGAAACACATCGACTCAAATAAGAAAGATATGACTGCCAAGAGAGGATTACAACTGACAGACTCGAAAATTAGACGGCTTGTAAAATACTATAAGAAAACAGGTAAGATGGCAAAAGATTGGACTTATGATAAGAAAAGAGCTAAACTATTAATAGAATAATAAAAATGCAGGTGAATGAGTTCAAACGGCATATAGAGAAACAGGTAGAGATATTCAAGAACTTACAAAATAAACATGTAAGGGTAATATCTCACTTAGACTGTGATGGGTTAACCTCAGCAGCCATAATAATAAAAGCGCTGCTAAGAGCAAATCTTAACTTCTCAACAACAATAGTCAAACAAATAGATATAACTCTCCTAGACGAGTTGAGCAAGGAAAATTATAACTGTTACATCTTCACAGACCTAGGTTCAGGATACCTAAGCTTGATATCTGAGAAACTAGAATCTAAAGCCGTATTTGTATTGGACCATCACAAACCAGAAGATGTACAGAACAGGATACACCATACGAACCCCCACAATTTTGGTATTGACGGAGGAAAAGATATCTCTGGAGCGGGGGTGACTTATCTTTTCGCAAAAAAACTTAATGAAGAGAACAAAGATATGGCGCACTTAGCAATAATAGGTGCTATAGGAGATATACAAGAAGGGAAAGGATTCCACGGACTGAATAAAGAAATACTTGAAGACGCAATCCAATCAGGCAAGATTGAAGTCAAGAAAGGATTGGGAATGTTCGGAAGTCAGACAAAACCATTGCATAAAGTGCTGGAATTCAGTACAGACCCTTATATACCTGGTGTAACGGGAAGCGAACAGGGAGCGATAAAATTTTTGAATGAACTGGGTATAAGCATAAAGGATCAGGATGGAAAATACAAAAAACTGATACACCTCAACGAACAGGATATCAAAAAGCTGACAACAGGAATAATACTAAAAAGATTGGGAAGCGAAAAGAACCCTGAAGATATACTAGGAAATATCTATCTCCTGACAGACGAACTGGAAGAAAGCCCAACCAAAGACGCAAGAGAATTCTCAACATTACTAAATTCATGCGGAAGGCTGAGAAAACCATCTTTAGGAATAGGCACATGTTTAGGAAACAAAAAAATAAAGAAAGAAGCAGTAGCATTATTGAGCGAATATAAACAGGAGCTGATAAAATCATTGAACTGGTTCTACTCAAAGAGAGGAAGCCCAAGAATAATAGAGGAAGATGGCTATACAATAATCAATGCAGAGGAAAACATAAAAGATACTATAATAGGAACATTAGCATCGATAGTTTCAAGATCAAATATATACAGGCCAGGAACTATTATAGTATCCATGGCAAATACTATAGATGGCAATATAAAAATAAGTTTGAGGCTTGTAGGTACAAACAAAGAACTAGATCTGAGAGAATTTGTCAAGAAAATAACTAAAAAATTAGGAGTTGGTGAGGCAGGCGGCCATAAGCAGGCATGCGGCTGTCTGATACCTCAGGAAAAAGAGGAAGAGTTCATAAAAATATCTGAAGAAATCCTGAAAAAGATGATGATGGAAGAAACTATCGGGAAATGATAATAGAAAGCTTTAAAAGTGCATTAAAATAAAAAAGATAATAAAATGGCAGTCAAAGGTTCAAAAAAACAAAAGAAGACCTGGTTTAACATAGTCACACCTAAAGAGTTCGGAAATCATGTAATCGGAGAAACACTGGCAGTTGAACCACAAAAACTAGTAGGAAAATACGTCAAGATAGGCTTAATGGCGTTAATGAACGATCCTAAGAAACAAAACATAAAGATGAAGTTCAAGATAAAAAATGTAACAGAAAAGACAGCAACCACAGAAGTCATAAGATATGAGGTTGTTCCAGGATATATCAAAAGAATGGTAAGAAAAGGAAGGGCCAAAGTTGAAGATTCTTTCATCACAGAAACAAAAGATAAGGTCAGAATCAGGATAAAGCCTGTAATTATCACAAGATCAAAAACACAAAGGTCTGTACTGGCAGAAATCCGAAGGAAAGCTAAAGAATTTATAATAGAAAGATTAAAATCGCAGAACTTCTCAGAATTTCTAAATGATTCAATAACAACAAAGAATCAAAGAGATATGAAGGATGCTTTGAAGAAACTATACCCAATAGCGTTCTGCGAATTTAGGGTAATATCAAAACTGTGAGGTGAATAATTATGCCTAAACCAATAATAGACAATGATAAATGTACAGGTTGCTTTACCTGTGTAGAAATCTGTCCTGTTGAAGTCTTCTCTAAGGGAGATAAGAAAGCTAAGGTTGAGAAAGCAGACGAATGCATTGGCTGCAGAGCATGTGAAGTGCAGTGTCCTCAAAGTGCGATCAAAATCGAAGATTAATTTTTTTAGTGGTGTGTTCTTAATCGTTTTATCTAGATAAAAATGAAACTACCAAAATCATTTATAGCAAAGAACTCTGAGAAAAAGATGGAAGAAATTCTAGAAGGAAAATCTGAAATTAATAAAAATACACTTGTGAGAAGACATAAAGATAATCTTGGATTAGAAGGCTATGATCTGCAAGTATGTTTTGACAAACTTGAGGATATTACTGGTGCTTTAGGAAACTCTGGCTCTTTCAATGGATCTGACCTAATAGGGATAGGTGAGGCTATAGGCGGTTATGTAGGCAGGTCAAGAATGGTAACAGAGGATAATTATACCTGGTTCTGGGGACTACAGTTTGAAAGATATTCAGAAAAGTTAGCGATATTAGTCCCTTGGGGTAAGACTGGTTCTTTCGAAGAAATAAAAGCTGTTAGTTCCAGTGACAATATAAAATTAGAAAGATCTGTTGTGGCATTTGCTTCTGAAAGTTTATATCAGGAAGATGTTGATATTATCCTTGAAGAGTTCTATCAAGGCGTTCTTAAGATAAAATACTAATCCAAAAATTATTTAAACTGACTTTTTCTATTTTTAATGAACAATGCCTCAGTAGCTCAGTCCGGACAACCTATAAAAAGGTTGGGGCAATAGAGCAGCTGACTTGTATCTTAAGGCAAGAGATCAGCAGGTCGAGGGTTCAAATCCCTTCTGAGGCTTTATTCTTTTTTGGTCAACTCACTGAAATTTTTGTTCTGAACAGATTGTGTACATCCGATGTAAAATAAGAATATAAGACAAAAAGGAGATTAGTTATCTAAAATGGAAGATAAAATCGATGTGCATCATAGAGATCTGAATTACCAAAGAGCTATGGAAAAGCTTGAAGCAAATACAAGCATGAATCCAAAGGATAAGGAACTTATTCTAAAGTTTGTCTGGGATTGCAAGTTGGGTAAGACCAAGACAGGCAAACGAAATAAGAAAGTGGGTAAGGCGAGGATCATGAAATATGTCATGAATCTTAGGAGCCTTTCAAGATGGGTCGGTAAGCCTTTTGATGAGGTTGAACAGAAAGATATGGAAAAGCTGGTGTTAGGCATTGAAGAGGATGTTCATAAGAACAGGGAAAAGAAATATAGTGATGAAACCAAAGTTGATTTTAAGAAAACCTTGAGAAAATTCTACGCATGGCTTGGAAAACCTAAGATGGTTGAGTTTATTGATTTGACTGTGGAGCCTAAAGATGTTCCTGCATTGAGAAGAGAGGAGGTTGAACGGATGATAAACTCCACACCAGACCTTTCTTTGAAAGCAGGGATTATGGTTCTGTTTGACGGTGGACTAAGGATTGAGGAGTTTTTGAATCTGCGGATCAAGGATGTAACAAATGAAAAGTATGGGGAGGACAGCGATTGTTACTGGATAGATATCCGTTACTCAAAAACATTTGCCAGAAAGATTCCATTACCACTAAGCACCGAACATCTGAGAAACTTGTTAGAGGTTGATTCTACAAGAAAGAATCCTGATACGCCGATATTTCCCTGTACCTATTGTTCCTTTAGGAAAAGGCTGAAGACACTGGCTAAAAAGGTTCTCAATAAAAATGTGTATCCGCATATGCTAAGGCACAGTTCAGCCACCTACTGGGCTCCAAAGATGAACAGATACCAAATATGCACCAAATATGGATGGAGTTTCGGAAGCAACATGCCAGACCGATATATCAAACGTAAGGGAATCATTTTTAATGAGATTGCTGAAAAAGGCGATGTAGACAGAGCATCTAAATTGCAAAAAGAGAATGTGGACCTGAAAGAGCAGATGGAAAGGCTGGAACATAACCACAAGAAATTTACAAAAGCCTTGGAGTTTTTGATGCCTGCTGTCATGGAAAAGATGGACGAAGAGGATTTCATCAACAGCCAGGTAGAAATGATAAAGAAACGGATACTCAAAATGAGGTCAGCGAACT
>JAHIPG010000260.1 GCA_018894775.1 Nanobdellota archaeon | reverse complement strand
TGAAATATAGCATTCTTACTTATGGCAGGTTTTTGATAAAGAATTTTGATTGTGTTTCGCCCATTCCTAGCGTTGCCTGTACCCTGAAATGGAAGAATGTTCCTTCTACTATTGGATTGTTTTCTGATACTTGTTTTCCCATCTTTAATCCTAGGTGTTTTATCTGGTCGTCAAGCTCTTCCTTTTTTGTGTATAATATGTTGGTCTGCATCTCTATTCCAGGACCAAGTGTTATTTTTACTGGCTTGTTTATTCCGTCACATGCTATTGTTCTTATGTTGTCATCATGCACTAATGGATCTATTCTTCCCAACCCTAGCATATCTTTGTATATGAAATATTTTATCTCTTCTTTGTATTCATCTGTATAGTCTATCTTGATTTTTTTGAAAGCTTTCTTGATATTTTTTGTCATGAAGCCTTCATCTTTTATTTTTTTGTTGTCTTTTTCAAATTTTTTCTGTATCAAGTTCTTTGTCTCTTGAACTAGTCTCATGTCTATCTCTGGTTCTGTTAGATGGTATATTACTTTGCCCTTTTGATATATTATTGTTATCTGTGATATTGTCTCACCTTTTGGGCTCTTGAAGATTGTGATGGGATAGTTTTTGCTTATATTTTTGATCGCTTCTTCTACTTTTGGTTTTTCCTCTGGTTCTTTGTGGTCTTTTACGTCAGGCATCTTTTCCTTGGGCATGAGAAGGTCTTCTGGTCTCGGTATATCCAGATGAGGTGCAGCTTTTGGATGCTCTTCCTCTTTCCATATTTTTTGTAATGATCTTGGTTCCATAACAGGTTTTGGTGGAAGTTGTCGGTCTATCTCCATTAGCTTTGCCTGTTTTTCTGATTCCTGTTTTTTTCTCTCTTTTACTCTCTGTGTCGCCTTCAGCAGGGAGTAGAAGAATCTTGTTCCTACTTCTGTGTCTATGTCTGTCGGCTTTGTTGTAAGAACGTCTAGAATTTCTTGTAATTGTTTTAGTTTTTTCTCTTGTATCTCATCTCTAATAAATTTGATATCATCAGTCATTTTAGGATTAAGCAGTATGCTTAAAAGTTGCTTCTTGGTAAGGGTTTTGGTTGGAAACCAGATATTGGTGTTATGGACATTGCTGATTTTTCCCTTACATATTTTTCAAGCAATATCAGTCCTTTTGCTATTGTCTTGTTTTGTTCAAGAAGACCACTTAGCTTTTCCATCAATGGTCTGTCTGTTCCCTCTTTGATATGCTTCGCTGCTTCATCGAATATTTCTACCATATTGTCAATTTTTTTTGTTAGGTCTTTAATAGAAATTATAAGTTCAGTTGTTTTTTTCTGAAGCTCAAGATTATTTTCAGCTAATTGATGGATTATATTATCTTTATTAACTCTGGGCATTATGGACTTCCCTCCTTTTTAATGTTATTAAAAGCGTTTCACTAATATAAAAATGTTTCGAGAATAAAAATATAAAGAAAAAAGAAAAAAGAAATTTCTAACACATGCCTGGCATTCCGCCCATTCCGCCTGGAGGCATTGGTGGCATTCCACCTTCTGATCCAGAAGTTGCTATTACGTCATCTATTCTTAGGATTAGTTCTGCTACCTCAGATGCTGATTTGACTGCTTGTGTTTTTATTTTTAGTGGTTCAATAACGCCAGTTTCCCATGCATCAACCACTTTTCCTGTGAATACGTCGATTCCTGCCCATTCCATTCCTGCGTCATGTTTTGATTTCATGTCTGTCAGCATGTCTATTGTGTCTAATCCTGAGTTTTCTGCAAGTGTTCTTGGGATTATCTCTACTGCATCTGCGAATGCTTGGATTGCTAGCTGTTCTCTTCCTGATGTTGAGTTTGCAAAGTCTCTTAGTTGTCTTGCGAGTGCGATTTCTACTGCTCCTGCTCCTCCGACTACTTTCCCTACTTTGATTGCTGCTATAACATCACCTATAGCATCTTTTACTGCTCTTTCTGCTTCATCAACAACATGGCTTGTTCCGCCTCTTACCAGGAATGTTACGGATTTAGCGTTCTTGCATTCTTTGACGTATGTCATCTCTTCATCGCCTATCATCTGTTCTTCTACTGTTCCTGCTTTTCCTAGGTCGTCTTTGCTTAGTTCTTTTATGTTGGAGACTACTTTTGCTCCTGTTGCTCTTGTTAGTTTGTCCATGTCTGATTTTTTGACCCTTCTTACTGCGTAGATTCCTGCTCTTGATAGGAAGTGTTGTGCTAGGTCATCGATTCCTTTCTGACAGATGACTACTGTTGCTCCTGACTTGATTATCTTGTCTGTCATGTCTTTGATCATCTTTTCTTCTTGTTCGATGAATGCTTGTAGTTGGTTAGGATCTGTTACCTGTATCTTTGCATCTGTTTCTGTGCTTTTTATTTCTAATGCTGTGTCTAGAAGTAAGATTTTTGCGTTATTTACAGATTTTGGCATTCCTGAGTGTACTCTTTCTTTGTCGAGCACTATACCTTGTATCAGTTCTGAGTCTTCTGTTCCTCCGCCGACTTTCTTTTCGATTTTTATGTCGTCAATGTTTATTTTTCCGTTCTCTTCAACTTGTATTACTGCTTTTACTGCTATGTCAGCAAGAAGTTCTTTTGCTGCTTCTGCGCCTTTTCCTGTCATTGCGGTCATTGCGATTTTTTTCAGAATGTCTGTATCTTTTATTGTTACAGGTTTTGCTAGATTGTTTAGTATTTCTTGTGCTTTTTCAGCTGATCTCCTGTATCCTTTTGTGATAACAGTTGGGTGTACATCCTGTTCCAGCAATCTTTCTGCGTTTTTTAAAAGTTCTCCTGCAAAGATTACAGCCGTAGTTGTTCCGTCTCCGACCTGGTCTTCCTGTGTTTTAGCTATTTCAACTATCATCTTCGCTGCTGGGTGTTCTATCTGGATGTCTTCCAGGATTGTTACCCCATCGTTTGTTACAGTTACATCTCCTAAGCTGTCCACCATCATCTTGTCCATTCCTTTAGGCCCAAGTGTTGTTCTTACTGTTTCTGCAACTAGTTTTGCAGCCATTATATTGTTTCTTTGTGCATCCCTTCCCAGTATTCTTGTTGAACCTTCTGGTAGGATAAATATTGGTTGTGTTTGACTCATTTTAATTTTCCTCCTTAAATTTGGTTTTGTATAATATTTCAGAATTATTTACATAAACTATCCTATCAACACACTCGTTTTCAAGAATTATTGGTTTTATCTTACTAATGTTTCCTAGTTTAAATTCATACATAGGAGTTAAGCTTAGATAAGCTATAGTAGTCATTAAATCTGCTCTTATTTTGTCTAATTCCTGTTCTGTTGGGTCTTTTATTCCTGGTTCGGATATTGGTTGTTGGATTCTTTCTTCTAAGATTATTGTTTGGTTTGGTTTTTCTAGCGCTTCTTCTATCAGGTCTACTGCTAGATGGCTTAATGTTTTTCTTTC
>JAHIPG010000259.1 GCA_018894775.1 Nanobdellota archaeon | reverse complement strand
TCATCCATAAAATTACCAATGTAAATAGTATCATCATATACCAGACTGTAGAAAAGATGGAAATTGGGACTTTTAGCTTTTGAGTAGGATGTAAAAAGGAAAGTAAAGTTTGCAAAAGCACCAGGAACATCACCACCACTATGTAAAACAGAATTAATAAGCTTAGAAGACTCTACCTCATAATTGCTGGACAAAGCTTCAAAATCACCTTTTATCTCCTCCTGCTGCACAACATTAACAATAGTTGAAAGGCTATACACTGCTATAGAAAGGAGTATTGCAGCAAGAATGTATATCTGGCCTCTTTTGTTCATTACTTAACTTTGGGCTTAAAATCTTTAAATATCTTTTGATTCCTTCAGTCCTTAGGCTCTTCTTCAATGTTCTCTAATTCAGGAATCTCTCCAGATTCAGGTACAATCAAGCTTATAAGTTTCAGAAGAATACCTGCGATAACAGCAAATAAAACAGAAGCAATAGCTGTGTATACATCAATTATTATATCAGCATATATAATCACAACAGTAAGATAAGTTATCAGATTTATTGGAAGTCTGGATGTCAGACCAAAAGCAAGCCCTTTTGGTAAGGAATGGAAAAAACTTAGCATGGTTAAAGAGAGCCCTAACAGAATAACAGCGATAGCCAATGCACTCTTTATAGTTACGTAACTCAGCATATCATTAGTGTGCAGAAACTTGATAATATCTACACTAACGAAAATCAAAACAAGGCTGTTACCAAAAGCAGTATTCCAGCCTAGTTCCTCGCCCTTATAACGGTCAAAGTAAAGCTCCATCAATAATAAAGTAGCTAGAAGAGGAGCCAGAATCCATATCATATCCTTATTATGGACAGGCGCTAAAACAATTTCAATGAACCTGTTGTATAATTCTATGAATAATTCTGTGTAAACCAATGTATCACCTCTTAATCAGAAAGGGCTCTTATTTTTTATAAACTTTATGGCTCTTTACAAACACTGCAATCTTTTTTCTTATTAACTTTTATCTTAGAAATTTCTATCTTGTCAGCATCAAAACGAATCAAATCCTTCTCGTAGTTTTCTTTTAAAAGTATTTTGAAAGCCTGTGAAACCTGCAAAGAACCAATTACATTAGTAAGATAATTTAACACACCTGCACTGGAACAGGTCATCAGACTTTTAGATCCTCCCAAAAAACAATTCAAACAAGGCCTCCCAGGCAATATATTAAAAACATAACCCTTATCTTTTGTAGCAGAACCATGAACCAAAGGTATCTTATTCTCAACAGCAAAATCATTCAATAAAAACTTAGTTTCTAAATTATCAGTACAATCAAGGATTAAATCACATCTTTCTAAAATCTTTATGTTCTCTGAACTTAAATCAATATTATACATATCAATTTTTATATCAGAATTAATCTTCTCTAATCTACTCTTAGCAATATCAACTTTTTTTGATCCAATATCTTTTTCATCAAAAAGGATTTGCCTGTGTAAATCTGATACAGAAACAACATCCTTATCTATAAGAATAAGATTAACACCACTCCTGGCCAATAGGTTTGCTGCCACACAGCCTAAAGCACCTACACCTACAACAGCAACTGAACTATCCATAAGCTTCTTTTGGGCTTCCTTTCCTATAACTGATTGATGTCTGGAATATTTCATAAATAACCCAAGAAATAGTACTCTTTTAAATCTTTTGAAAAATAAAAATAAAAAAAGAAAAAGGGTTTAGTGTATCCACTTCTTTATCTTTGCTAAAGCTTTAGGTGCATTCCTTTGGGTACCTAGTCCAAAGCTTAGACCGATTGCCAAAGCTGAGCCCATAGCAAGTGCTGCAAGCAAGATTAAGAAAGCGTTTGTTAACAGCCCTACGTTTATTCCGATCTGTTCCAGAGCGATTGTCACTACAATGAATATTATAACTCCATTAAATATTCCACTTATAGTTTTTCCGCCCCTTACATCTGTATGCTCCCTAACTTTAATAGTCACGAAGTGTGCCAGATATAGACCAAATATAATCACTAGTACTGCTGCGATAATGTTAGGCAACCATAGAACAAACTCTTGTAAGAGTATGCTTAGCGTACCTAAGTTTACCGTGTCTACTGCAGACTGCAAGAATATTATGAATACATACCACTTAGTAATCTCTCCTAATATCGACGACAGTCTGAGCCTTCCTATTGCTTTACTTAGCTTAGCACTCTCTATTTGTTTGTCAAGCCCTACTTTCCATAGTAACACCTTCAGAGCATGCCCCAATATGTAAGCAATAACATAACCAACTATTAAGATTATGATTGCAGCTATCAAATTAGGTAACAATTGCACAAAACTTATCCAAAGGTTCACTAAAGGGTTTGTAAGTGCCTCACTAGTAGTTGTTAAGAAATTAACCACTATTTTTCACCTCCATTTTATTCCTATTACTAATTATATCACTATAACATGGTATCTATTTGTTTATAAATCTTTTTAACCATTCAATGTTGTCGAAAATTTTCCTCTTAATTTTGTGGATACCATCATTAATTGTAAATATAAAATAAATCGGAAGAACAACTCGCCATTTCGGAAGATATTTATTAGTTTTATCGTCGACAAAATCTAGGGTACGCGACACGCGACATGTGTGTGCGAGAAGCTTATAAATTCAAGTGTATTTTTTTGTTTTTATGAAGATTACTGTTTGTTGTGGGGTAGTAGGTTTGACTGATTTTAAGAAAAAAGTTCTTGATTTTGAGTATAATGGCTTTCAGAATTGGATGATTTTTGGTATAGATCAAGGGATTTATTCTTCTTATAAGACTGCAAAAGGATGGAAGTTCAAAAAAATAAAATATAGGGAATATCCTCTTCCTATTTGGAGTCAACTTACAAAAATAGAAAATAATCCAAACAGTGTTGCTCCTTACTGGATTAGAATCAAGACGAAGCTTAAGCGTGGTGGGGTTTGGGTAGGTTTTAAAACAAAACAAGAAATGCCCAAGAATGGTAAGCTTCTTGATAGTTTTCTAACAAAAGATAGTAAAGGAAATTATGAGTTTCGGCTTATATTTGAGATTCCTGTCCAAAAAATTAGTATGCCTAATATTCTTGCTGTTGACATAGGTGACAAAAGACTTGCAACTGTCTGTGACAGTCTTGGTAACAAAAAATTTTTAGGAACAGAAATAAGAAAGATAAGAACACATTACCTGTGGCTAAGAAGAAGGCTCGGAAATAAGAAATTGCTTGAGAAAGTGAAATCTGTAGGAAATAAGGAACAAAGAGTGGTCAACCAACTATTACATAGAGTGAGCAAAGAAATAGTAACAATGGCTTTGAAAAACAAATGCTGCATAGTGCTAGGAGATTTAAAAGGTATAAGACAGAAGAAATACAAGAAGTTAAATAGGATTATTTTTAAAATCCCTTACTACAAACTTGTTAACTACATTAAATACAAAGCAGAGAAACTAGGAATACAAGTATACAAAATAAAAGAATACATGACAAGCAAAACATGCCACAAATGCGGATCAACAAAAACAAAAAGACCTTCACAATCCCTATTCAAGTGTTCTTCCTGCAACATAGAATATAATGCAGATTTGAATGCTGCAATCAATATTATGAACAGGTTCAAAGACTACATGTCTTCGAACAGGGCTTCGGCTTACGCCCTAAACTCCTTCGCCTGAAAGGAGAAGCACTAATATAATGTGCGAAGCTAACCACTTTTGTATAAAGAAAATTATTTATATTAGGTCATATCAATAGAAAATATATGATAGTCACCAGAAATTACGCAAATCATCATAAGATTGAAAAAAAATCAATCGATAAAACTAATTTCTTGAAAAATAAGATATGGGTAGACTGTATAAATCCAACAAAAGAAGAGATAAAACAAATAATAACTAAAACAGGAGTTAGTAAGGCAGATATAGAAGACTGCTTAGACCAATCAGAGAAATCAAGGTTGCAAAGAGATCAAAAATATTTTTTCTTTATAATCAGTGTACCAGTCAGGAGAGGAGATAAGAATACAATAAAGACCTCCCCCTTGGGTATATTTCTGGGTAAAAGGTTTATCTTAACAGTACATAAGCTGAAAATAAAAGCCTTGGATGACTTCCTCAAAAACGAGGAAAATTTGGCGCCAATATTCAAACAAGGCCAGGAAAGGATAGTGTACAATATAGCGCTGTCAATATTGAAAGACTATCATGAAGTACTTGAAGATATGGACCAGGAACTGGAAAAAATAGAAGGAAGAATCTTGAAGACTGAATCTGAAAAAATACCTTATACAATACTTGACCTTAAAAAAACACTCCTATATATAAGAAGGGCACTGGTAGGTAACAGGGATACAATAAATTCTCTAAAAGAAAGTACACTAATAAAGAAAAGAGATTTGCTGTACGACCTTTATATAGAATTCGTACAGCAGGTAGATATGGTAGAACTTTCAAGAGAAAGGATGACAGCAATGCTGGAAATATATTTTTCATTAGCCTCAAACAAACTAAATGTAATAATGAAATATTTCGCAGTTATAGCAGCATTGATACTATTACCGACACTCATATCAGGAATCTATGGTATGAATTTCATAAGTCTGCCTTTGAAAGAACACCCAAATGGCTTCTGGATGATACTAAGCATAATGGTTTTAATTATGGGTATCATGTTCTTATATTTTAGACGTAAAAAGTGGATTTAAAATGCTTTTAAGAAAATCTATAGCCGCAGGACAGTTCTACGAATCCGGATTTGAAAAACTGGATAAACAGATAATGGATTGCTTCAAATCAAAACTGGGACCAGGTGATATGCCAGTACAGAGAAGCAATAGAAAGATAACCCATGGTGTAGTAAGCCCACATGCAGGATACCCTTTCTCAGGACCAGCAGCAGCATGGGTCTACAAAGAAATAGCAGAATCAAAATTCCCTGCTGTATATATAATAATAGGTCCTAACCATACTGGCATGGGCACAGCACAGATATCAACCACACTGGCAAACTGGGAAATGCCTTTTGGCAAAGTGGAATGTGACCGAGGTTTTGCAAGGGAGCTTATATCAAAATGTGATTTTGTAAAAGATGACCTCACAGCACACGCAAAAGAACATAGTATAGAGGTACAGCTTCCATTCTTACAATTCGCTAATAAGGATAAACTGAAGGACATCAAAATATTACCTTTATGTGTCAATAATTACGATCTTGATACCTGTAGAGTATTGGGTGATACCATTGCAGACATACAGGAAGACGTCTGTGTGATAGCATCATCAGACTTTACACATTACGGTCCGAATTATAACTACACTCCCTTCTTGCATAATATAAAAGATAGTATCTATGGTTTGGATGGTGGGGCTATAGAATTCATAAAAAAAATGGATACAAAAGGATTCTTAGAATATGTAAAAAAGAAAAAAGCAACCATATGCGGAGCAGGAACTATAGCCATCTGCATGGAAATAATGAAAAATTTGGGTATAAAAAAAGGACAGTTGATGAACTATTATACTTCTGGAGACGTAATTGATGATTACACGAATGCCGTCGGATACGGCGCAATAAAATTCTAAAAATTTTGTTACCACTGTAGAAATTCACCGTAAAGTTTAATAATAAGAAGCATCTAAATATAATAATGGAAAAGAGGGACATACCATTTATTCAATTCCAAAACATAATGAAAAGTTTTGGAAAGAATAATGTTCTTGTGGGTGTAAGCTTAGACATCCCTTATGGAGAAAGGTTTGGAATAATAGGGGTAAGCGGCTCAGGAAAAAGTACACTGCTAAATATATTAATAGGTTTCATAAGGGCTGACCAAGGTGCTGTATATTACAACATGAGGGATATATTGAGAGAAAAAAAAGAGGTAAGAAGAACATTCGGATTTGCAGCTCAAGATGGATCGTTCTATTCTGATCTTACTGTAATGGAAAACCTACATTACTTCGGAACATTATATGGGATGTCAAAAGTTGATATTGAAAAAAGGGCTCGAGGATTACTTGCTCTGGTAGGATTGACTAAAGCAATGGGCATTCTTGGAAAAAACCTGTCAAGGGGTATGCAGAAAAGATTGGACATAGCTTGTGCAATGATACACGAACCAAAAGTTTTGATACTAGACGAGCCTACTGAAGACCTGGATCCTATACTGCGAAAAGATATACTTCTGCTTATCAAAAAAATCAATGAAAGAGGAACTACCATAATCATCACATCCCACTTGCTGTCAGAGATTGAAGTTACATGCACAAAAATAGCAATATTGCATGAGGGTAAGATTATCGAGACAGGAACACCTGCAGACCTTAAAGGAAGATATTATCATAATGATGAAGTGCATGTAGAAACAATGCCTGGCAATTATGAAAAGATAGTAAAAAAAATGAGGAAGACATATGTTGAAGAAGTGGACTTACAAGAAAATAAGATGGTTATAAGAACTCCGAATGTAGATGGTGTTCTTCATACTTTGTTTAAAGCAGTCACTGCATCTAAGGAAAAGATAATAGACATAGATGTTAGGAAGCCAACACTTGAAGAAGTATTCACAGCTCTAACAAGGGGAAAAACAGTATAAAATGGGAATCAAAGATTTCATCAATAGGCATTCAGACCTGGTCAAAAAGCCGATAACAGCAAAGCTGCCTAAACAGAAACTTCAAGATTCTATCCCTACACCTGGTATGGTCCAAGAAACACCAAAGGAACCTCCAAAGCTGGATGATCTGACAACAACCCCTAAAAGCCTCAAATATGCACCTTTCGCTAAATTAGCCACACTAATATTCAAGGACATCAAACTCTTGATGAGATCAAAGTCATCTTCATTGATTATTATATTTGGGCCTTTGCTACTTATCTTCCTTGTAGGTATGGCATTCAATACATCTTCACTGTATGATTTACGTATTGCTACTTATTCAGGTGCTTATTCTGAATTAAGCAATTCAATAATCGAAGATTTACAGGATGAACAATATTCTACGATAAGGACAGATATTCTGGAAGACTGCTTGGATGGTGTAAAGCTTGGAAGATTCCATGCCTGTACAGTATTCTCTCCGAACATGGCTATAGGAAATGAGGCTCAGAATATAATCACTATCAAAGTTGATGAATCACGGATGAACCTGGC
>JAHIPG010000258.1 GCA_018894775.1 Nanobdellota archaeon | reverse complement strand
TTTACAGTTATATAGCCATCTGCCATACCTGCACCCACATCTCCTATTGCATTTCCCTTGAGGGTATAATGACCTCCACGCATAAACCAGCCTGCAGATTTAGCATTTCCTTCTATAATCAATTCTCCACCAGTCATACACCATCCAGAATATTTTCCTACATTCCCTTTGACAATGAGAGTCCCCCTGCTTAACTTTGTACCTATATATTTCAATTCATGTTTTAAAGTTAGTTTAATGATATCTTTTTCTTTGATTATTTTATTTACCAGAAAAGATAGGTAAATTCCAAGCTGTCTGTCTGTTTCTTTTTTGACAGTTATCCTTTTACTTAATTCTTCAAGTTCTTGTTTGGTATAGATTATTTCATCTGCTATCCTTTTTGCGATAGACCTCCCTGCAAACATATCTTTTCTTTTTTGATCTGTTAAGAATTCATCACAGCTTTGAATAAGATACTCCACACCTAGTTCTGAGAAAGTTTTATTTTTTTTAGGTTCTTTTATCAGTTTTTCTATGTTATTCTTTAAATCCTTATCTGGAATAAAGCTTTTAGGAAATTTCATCTTAATAATCCGATTTCATTCTCAACTTCTTTAAGCAGAATACCATCATGAACTAATCCATATAATTTTTCTATATCTTTGTAAAGAATTCTATCTTCTTTTAATGGTTTAACATGGGTTCTTACAATATCATAAGCTTTCTGTACACCTTTGCCTTTTTTTCTACAATCCTCTAATCCTTGGGTTCCACAAAGTAGTTCTACTGCTGAAATATATTCCGCATTCTTCAAAACAGTTCTTGCCTTTAGTGCTGAAGTCATAGCCATACTTACATAATCTTCCTGGTTCCCTGATACTGGTACAGACGTATTGGTTGCAGGGTATACAAGAACTTTATTTTCTGATAGTAATGCTGCTGCAAGATATTGTGGAATCATGAGTCCAGAATTAAGTCCGGGTTCTGATATTAAGAATGGCTTATGATGATTCATAAGTCTGTCTATCCTTCTTTCTGATATTGATGCTAAGGCTGTTATTGTTGAAGAGAAGTTATCCATAGCTATGGCAATATATTGGCCATGGAAGTTTCCTCCTGATAGAGAACCATTTTGAAAGATCAAAGGGTTATCTGTTATTGAATTTAATTCTATTTCTATTATTCTTCTAATATGGTCTAACTCATCTTTGACTGGACCATGAACTTGAGGAATACATCTTATGCTGTAAGCATCTTGGACTTTTGAAGAACAGCATTTTCTTTTTTTAGCTGAATTTCCTCCTTTTATTATCTTGGCTATATTGTAAGCAGTTGTCTTTTGTCCTGGGTGAGGTTTTAGATTATGTATTCTAGGGTCTAAACAGTCAGGAATTCCTTCTAGCGCTTCAAATGAGACTGCTGATATTATGTCTGTTGTTCTTGAGAGTTGGGTAGCATAATAAGTATTTAATGAAGAGATTGCTGTTATTGCATGGGTTCCATTGATCAAAGCAAGGCCTTCTTTTGCTTCAAGTTTTACAGGTTTAATTCCTGCTGACTTCATAGCGTTGCCACCAGACATAAGTTTATCTTTGTAATATGCTTCACCTTCTCCTATGAGCACTAGAGCCAGATGTGCTAGAGGTATTAGGTCCCCACTTGCTCCTAGCGATCCTTTTTCAGGTATTGCTGGTAAAACATCTTTATTGTACATATTAATCAATGTTTCTAAAGTGCTTAACCTTATTCCAGAATACCCTTTTGATAAAGAATTAATTAAGAGAAGCATAGTGCTTTTTGTCTCTTCTTTAGATAGGTAATCTCCTACTCCACAAGCATGGCTCTTAATAAGATTTGATTGTAATCTCTGAATATCTGTTTTGTTTATACTTTTTTGACATAATGCCCCAAAACCTGTATTTATCCCATAAACCGGATGGCCTTTTCTTACAATACCTTCCACTCTTTTTTCTGATTCTTTCACTGCTTGCTCTTGTTTTTTAGACAGTTTGATATGTTTATTGCTAGTAGAATAAGATATGAAGTCTTCTAGGTCCAACTTTTTTTTAAGAACCCCCATTTCTAAATTATCCTCTATTTTGCTTGTTTAAAAAGATTTTGATAAGAAGGATGAC
The DNA here is from genome assembly GCA_018894775.1 of Nanobdellota archaeon. Taxonomy (GTDB): domain Archaea; phylum Nanobdellota; class Nanobdellia; order SCGC-AAA011-G17; family VGLX01; genus JAHIPG01. Next base: position 5,762 of record JAHIPG010000258.1, on the reverse strand, counting down.
CCCGAAGGGATTCGAACCCTTATCAACCGGTCCGAAGCCGGTCGCACTATCCAGGTTATGCTACGGGGCCTTCATGATTATTTTGGATTTCTGTATTTTAAATAGTTTTCCTTGAGGCCTTTGAATATACTTAGTTTTCGCTCCATAGCTTTAATTTTTTTTCTTCAATTTTTTTAAATACTAATTTATCTACTAATAATCCTATTATGCCTATACTGATTACTCCGACAAGAAGTTGATCAAAGTTGAAGAATTCGTTAGATCTCCATATGAACCATCCTAGTCCATGGATGTTGAAGCTTAGCATCTCTCCTGCTATAACCGTCCTCCAGCTCCTGCCGTAACCTAATTTTAATCCTGTAAAAATAAAAGGAAACGCCCCCCAAAAGTAGACCTCTTTAATTAATTTGAATTTTCTGAGACCAAGGCTTTGTCCTGCTCTTATATATTTTATATTTATATTTTCTACTCCTATCAATGTGTTGTAGAATACACTAAAAAATCCAGATAATCCTACTGTGAATATTATTGCTTTATATCCAAATCCGAACCATAAAAGGACTAATGGAAGCCAGGCTATTCCTGGGATAGGATATACTAAGCTTATTAATGGAGATACAAAATCTTTGAAAGTTTTATTTATTCCTGCATATAATCCTAATGCTATTCCAAAAATAGCACCTGCAGCAAAACCTAATGTTGTGTTCAGTAGGCTGATTGCAGAATATTTAATTAGGCTGCCATCAAAAAGCATTTTAAAAAATATATTTATAACATGGAACGGACCTGGGAACCAATATTGTGGAAAAACCTCACATTGAAAAATTATTTCCCAGATAATTACCAAAACAGCAAAAGGGTAGAGTGTTTTGATGATTTTTTTAAATAAGTTGTTTTTCATGTTAAATATTGTCTTACTTTCTTTTCAATCTTTCTAAATCTTTCAGAGGTTCTGTCTCTCGATTTAGGTAGATTAATAGATATATCTAATTTTATGCTATTCTTTCCAGGTTTTAGAACTATCAGCCTTTTCCCAAGATATATAGATTCTTCTATGTTATGAGTTACAAAGATTACTGTCTTCTTGGTTTTCTCATATATTTTTAGAAGTTCATCCTGTAATATTTCTCTTCGCTGTGCATCTAATGATCCAAATGGTTCATCCATTAGCAAAATTTTTGGATCTGTTGCTAATGTTCTTGCTATTGCTACTCTTTGTTTCATTCCTCCAGAAAGTTCAAAAGGGTACATGTTTGCAACATCTTCTAACCCCACTAACCTTAGATATTTCTTGGCAAGAGATTCTTGTTCATCTTTTGTAATATTTTTAGATTCTAAGCCTAGTTTAACATTTTCTAGGACTGTCCTCCAAGGGAAAACAGCGTATTCTTGGAAGACTACATTCCTATCAGGATGAGGGCCACTTATTTTTCTGTCATAGAACGTAACCCTTCCTTCATCGGGTTTGATAAAACCTGCTATGAGGTTTATTAGTGTAGTCTTTCCACAGCCACTAGGTCCAAGTATTGTTACAAACTCTCCTTTATTTACATTGAGATTTATATCTAGGACTGTTTCTTTTTTTCCGTTTATTACGAAGTTTTTCTTTACTTTGTTTAAATTAAGTATTGTATTCATTAATCTTCGCAATTTCCGAAAGAGCAATCAACTAAGTCATCTATAGGGATTGTACTTTCTATTAATCCTTGTTCATGCAAGAAGTTTATGGTGTTCTCGATTGTTGCTTTGTTAATCTTGTAGTTGTAGTTATAAGTGCCTGTATATTTTTCAATATCTTCACTGGTTGTTTCAAGTCCTTGTGAATTGTAGTAATTGGCTAGAATTTCTCCTGCATTTTGCCTGTCCCCACGTAGTGTACTTATGGCATTTACATGTTGGCTTAATACTGATTTTATACCTTCAGGATTATCTTCGATTAGGTCTGTCCTTGCAAACACCCAGGTTTCTGGAAACTGGTTGTTTTTGTATAATTTTTCATGGCTGACAGATATATAAGCCCCTGCATCAACAGCTTTGCTTACTACAGGTTCTCCAACAACAATACAATCAATACTTTTCTTTTCTGTTAGAGCTATAATTTGTAATGGCCGATCTACAATAACTATGTTAACATCTTCATTAGGGTCTAGGTCTGCTTCTGTTAAAGCTAACCTAAGAACTGTTGCTTGAGTACTCATCTGGCCATGGACTCCGATGGTTTTTCCTTTTAGGTCTTTTACACTTTTGATATTTTCTGTATTGCATACTAAAGAATTTCCTCCATTTGCGATTCCAGCAACTATTTTTGCAGGAAGTCCTTTAATGACAGGTATGATGAACCCCCAGCCTCCATAAACCATATTTATATTGCTAGAGGATAAGGCGTTGATTATTGTGGTTCCTCCAGGTAAATCGTTTATTCTTGGTTTTGGTTCTAAAGATAACGTGTCTAATGTTTTTTGTTGAGCTATCATCTGGGCTGGCGCATGCCCTAAAGTTAGTGCCTGAAATCCTACTTTGACTTGAGTTTTTGATTCTTCTTGAACATTTTGTGTTTCTTGAACACACCCATTTATTAATAATAAACAAGCTATAATTAAAATTATTACATTTTTCATAGTTATTTTCCCTCCATTTTTTTTATTGATATTGGAGGAATGGTTTTAAATATTTGTGGTGATTTTTCCACCACACATATATTTATAGCATATTAAATTTATATCTGAAAAATGGATTCCAATAATAAAATCAATTTTGATGAAGTCCAGAAAAGTTTTTATGAAAAGACTTGGACTGAAGAAATTTTAGATTATAAATCAAGACCTGGAGTTCCGAATTGGATAAGTTATATTCCTAATACTTTTTTTGTAAAATTTTTAGATCAATTAGAAATTTCCCCATGCAGTAAATTTTTGGATGTGGGTTGTGGTGCAGGTAGGCACACAGTTTATGCTGCAGAAAAAGGTTTTTTAGCTTATGGGATAGATTTTTGTAAAGCAGCATTAAAAAAAGCGAAGATTCACGCTAAAAATAAGGGGGTTGGTAAACGTACAGGATTCTTATGCTCACAAGCTTATGAACTGCCTTTTGAAGATAACTTTTTTGATTTGATAAATGATAGCGGCTGTTTTAATCATATTAATCCTAAGCACTGGAATGCTTATTCCAAAGAAATATTTAGAGTATTGAAAAAAGGTGGAATTTATAGATTAAAAGCAGTTAGTCATAATTCAAGAGATGTGTGGGGTTACATACCCGGAATCAAAGATAGATGGATTCTACAGACTAATAATCAATATAAATATTATTTTAAGAAAGAAGAACTTGAAAAAATATTTAGTAATCTTGAGATAGTTAAATTGCGAGATAGATTTATTTCAAAGAAGAATAAGTTCTTTTTTATGGTGGCTAAGAAGAAATGAAAATATTATTTGTTTTATCTCCTTTGCTTAACACCTTAGTAGGTAATAAACAAACTAGAGACTCTTTATCTGTAGGGCATTATATGGTTTATAGGGAAAGGTCTATAGATCTAGGTGTGGGTTATCTTGCAGCTGTTCTAGAACAGGAAGGGCATAAAGTAAAGATTTTTGATTGTGATATTGAAGGAGTAGGTTCTACTGGATTGAAGAACATATTTAGAAAAGAAAATCCTGATTTAGTTGCAATTTCTGGAGCTACTGAGAATCGTTTTGAGAGTTTCAAGATTGCTGATATCTCTAAAGAAATCCTCCCTGATGTTCCAGTTATATATGGTGGAATCCATGCAACGTTTACAGCTGAAGATACTTTGAAGAATATCAGAAGTATAGATTATATCATTAGGGGAGAAGGTGAGATTCCTATAGTGCAGTTTGTTAGCTCTTTAGAAAAAAGAGATTTAGCTGATGTAAAAAATCTCTCTTTTAGGAAAGAAGATAAGATCATACATAATCCTTTGGTAAAGGTTATTTCAAATCTGGATGATATTCCATTTCCTGCAAGGCATTTGTTCCCTCTGGAAAAATATAAACGCGAATTCTTAGATAATGTTGAGAGTGGACAGACTGTAACACCTTTTCTTACAAAAAAGGATAAGACTGTGACTGTTATGATCACATCCAGAGGGTGTCCTAATAAATGTGTTTATTGTTCAAATAGTGCAATGAGACCTGATGTAAGATTTAGAAGTCCCAATAATGTTTTGGATGAGATTGAGGAAATAATTGAAAAAGAAAAAATTCACAATTTTTCATTTGCTGATGATACCTTGACACTGGATCGGAAGCATCTGAAGGGGATAATCGATGGAATAAAATCACGTAAACTTGATATTACATGGCGTTGCAATTTGAGGGTGGGAAGTGTAGATAGAGATATTCTGAATAAAATGAAAAAAGTGGGTTGTGGATATGTTGCTTATGGGATAGAATCTGGAAGCCAAAATGTCTTAAAAAGTATAGGGAAAAAAATCACAGTTCAACAGGCAAAAGATTTCACGAAATTATTGAGTGAATTAGACTTTTTTTCAAGGGCATTTTTCATGTTTGGTCTTCCTAATGAAACATTTGAAGATGCGATGGAGACAGTAAATTTGATAGAACACCTTAAACCTGTTTTGCCTGATATGTGGTTGTCTTTTGGGACTTTAATCTTTCCAGGTACACCATTAGAAGTTTTTGCCAAACAAAAAGGTTACTTGTCCTCTGATTTCAGTTGGTCAAAACCTTATGTAAATAAAGTTGATCTTAAGGGGTATAATACTACAACTCCTATACTAATTCAGCCACAGCTGGGCTGTTTAGAACTTGAAAAGATTCAGAAAGTTTTGATAGAAAGAGGCATAGTTTCATTCTCATAATTTTTGTGGTGTTTTTTCCACCACAAACGGTGGCGTAGAAATCCTTTTTTAGATAAGTATAAATCCCAGTAAGTATTGTTTTACTGGGACTATTGGGAGGGAAAACTGTGAGGTATTCCATCCAATGGTAAAGAAGAAGGTTTCGTTTTTAATAAAATTTGCGAAAAGTATTTTGAGGGCTTTGAGGGTTCGTTGTGTTCGTTTGTATGGTAGTAAGTTTAGTAAAAAGACTTATACGTTGCATCAGCATTTGGTTTTGTTGGCTTTGAGGGAGTATTTTAAGGGTATGGGTTACAGGCGGTTTTGTGATTTATTGCCTGATTTTAGCTTATTGCTTGAATTCTTGAAACTTGATCAAATACCTCATTTTACAACTTTGCAGAAAGTTGCTCAGCGTTTAAAAGGAAAAACTGTTGAAGGAATTTTTCTTGGTTTTGCTAGGAGAGCAAGGTTTCGTGCTGGAACTGATAGTACTGGAATGAGTTTACAGCACTCAACATACTATTATGAGAAAAGATTAGAACATTTCAGAAAATCAAAGAAGAGGAAGCCTGGTAGGCCACGGAAAAGGCGCAAGAAAAAACACCAGTACACAAACATCTTTGCTGATCTTGACGCTCAACTGATTCTTGCAGTCAAACTTTTGAAAGGCAGCAAGTCAGACAACAAAATGATGATACCCACAGTTAAAAAAGCAAAAGAAATATTCGGTCAAGTAATAAGTCACGACGCAGACAAAGGGTATGATGCAGAATACAACCACAAATACATAAACGAAATGATGAAAGCAGAAGACCACATCAAACTAAAAAACACAAAAGTACCAATCCACAGAACAAAAGGAACTTACAGAAAAAAATCCAAACAAAAAAACAAAAACAAAAAAGGAAGACCAAGAAAAAACACCAGTACACAAACATCT
>JAHIPG010000257.1 GCA_018894775.1 Nanobdellota archaeon | reverse complement strand
CCGGTAAGTCTGGCCAGCATTTATGCCTATTTGATGCTACAATGCTATTATGCAGGTGCATTTTGGGGGATCTTCGGAGGGATTTAGAAAGTACCCTGAACTATACAAACTAATAAACGACAAAATTAAGTCGCTTGGACATGATGTATCCAATGAATGGGTTCATGATACCAAATCAGGTGACGAGACCTTCGTTGATAAGTTCAGGGGCACTTTGGAAGGGATTGTCAAATCTGATGCATTAGTACTGGAGAAAACTATACCGTCCCTAGAGGTTGGGCAACAGTATCACATGGGCTTAGAAAGAAACTTGCCTGTTCTTTTTCTTCACTATAACCGTGTTACGCGTGGCAGGACAGTGCGTCCAGCCAAGACCCAGGACACCATGCACTACCTTGTAGATCCGGCTAAAGTAGATTCTATCTATGTAGCCGAATATAACAGGTCCACAGTTGGGAATGTACTCGAAGCTTATTTGAATGTTGTGGAAGAAAAACATCGCAGAGCACGTTTTAATTTAGTTTTGGAGAGAAACTTGGACAACTACCTAAGGAAGGTAGCTGCACAAAACAATACAAGTAAAAGCGAAGAAATACGTCGACTCATCATCGAGAGTATGAATAGGAGTTAGCTAGTTGCGCTTTGCGGCGCTAACAGCAGCCTCCGCATCCTTTATGGTCTCCTCGTAAATATGTGCGTCGGTTATTAACCCATCTAGGGAGCCTAGTTTTACCTTTTTTTTAAGATTTTTGGTCAATCTTTCGGCAATTTTTTCCGACAGCATGGCCATTGTTACGAGATTACCAGGCGCTTTCTGGAATGCGTCACAAGATCGCATAAAGAAAATGTTATTCTGCAAATAATAGTTTTCTTTTCCTAGTAAACGCGTTTGGAATGTCACTAAACAAGGGAGGTAGTCATCCTTTTGGTTGCTCAGTACTTGTTTGTAATCTTCATATGTTGGGAAAACAATAACAGCCTTTTTACTTTCAGGAATGTAACTTAACCTTTTGACAACGAAGTCCATCATTTTGCCTTCAACCATTCTTTGATGATAACTTTTCGCGCCTGGACTAAAACTTGGAATAATATCAAAATCAAACATTTCGTGACTTTCAAAAACCAGTTTTTTCATGTGCTCTATACAGTTCTTATTAGCATACTCGTTAAGTATAGAGTCGTCAGATTCCTGTTTTGATACCTTTAATCTGATATTTTGGAGTGCTCGTCTCCGACGTCCTTCATCAAAGCCTGCTTCTCCCTTTTTTAGGATTGCCTCAACCATGCTTAACCAGGCTTCACCTATTGTTTCGCCCTTTATTTGAATTCCAAAGTCTCGGTCGTTTGTGTACATCTGGTGTACACTAACACACCCCGATGACTTTGCCAACAGAGCGGCTAAAGGGAGAATATAAATATGTATAGGGGAAAAACTCACTTGATATCTCTACCCTGAGATTCCGCTATAAGAGCGTTTAGCATATCATCAGTCTTTTGGATTCTCTGCTTTGCTAATTCTTTGGAATAATCAAAATGTAGAATTTCTTCGCTCTTTTTCAGCAAACGCGGTCTGTCTTCATCAAAGTAGTACTCTATGGTTTCTTCTATATTAACCTTAAATGCTCCTCCAAAGGTGAACATCTTCCACACATTTACCAAACCGACTTCGTCCAAGATATCCGCATCGCATAGAATCTTTGATTCTTCAGACTCTTGCGAAGAAATTATATCTGCCATCTTATTAAGAACGTTTTCGTTATGTAAGTTACATAAGTATTTGTTAAGCAAATCAAGAACATGGTCTCTATCCATATGGCTCCCCTGTTTTTCATCCGCTTTCTGGCTCCCATCAAGGGTACCATCCTCCCTAATACGCGGCGCCTTACCTATATCGTGAAACAGTGCTGACAATACCAAGATATTCCTTCTCTCATCGTTAAGATTAAATTTGTGTGCTAGTCCCTCGCAGTAGTGGGCCACTCTTAGTTGATGAAAAAAGCGATGCCCCTTTCCTCCCGCCATTTCGGTCGCCTCTCCAAAAATGTTCTTTAAGATTCCGATTTCTTTTTTATATTTTTTAGCTAATTTCGTCTCTAAGTTCATACCAACGTCTACTGTAGCACAAATATCTAAACAGATGTTTTAGAAATGTCTTCTATGAACTTATCTAGCATTTGTTGGGTAACATGCTGCATAGTAACCACATGCGCAATATTACCGTCCACAGCTAGGATCCATTTGTCTAGAACTTCCCGTACGGGTTTTCTGAAATAAACGATATTTGAGGCGTCATTTCGCCATACGGGGTACTTGATTCTGCGCAATCCAGATACGAGGTACTTAGCTTTATCTATACAGTTTTTTGCCTCATCCTCCAGAATTTTTGTTCCCTTTTTGTTTATTAAGTACCACAACAGAATTGCGGAATGCCCGCTTCTAGACCCCAACAGCGTGACATCATGGCTTTTAGTATATTCTTTGAAATTACTAGTTCTGATATTGCGCGATTTTGCTAAGAAAATACCACAAGGGAAAGGTGTGCCAAAGAACTTGTGTCCAGAAATAGCAAGACTATCCACTACCCCACCAACCCTTTCCGTTAACGCTTTATCGAGGAAAGGTAAGTACCCTCCAAAAAACGCCGCATCAGCATGGATATAATAGTTTTTTATTCGGCTATTCTGAAGTATTTCTTGTATTTTACCGGGGTTGTCTATAGCCCCCTTCATTGTAGAACCAACATTTAAGTTTATTATTAATCCTTCTTTAGAATTTCGCTTAATTGACTTTTCCAACGATGCATAATTGATCTCGCCGTTGCTCTGCGACTCGATAACTTTGAATGGGATCTTTAGCATGTCAGCAGCTTTTTCTATTGAATAGTGGGTATCTCTGGAAAAAAACAGTAGCGGGTCTTTGAGTCTCTCTCTTGCTACATAGAGCCCGTACATATTACCCTCGCTGCCTCCAGATGTTGTATATCCCCAGATTTTTGACCTTGAAATCTGGTACAGGTTTCCAAAATACTCTATCAAGCCCCTTTCGTACTTATACCTCGCGCCTTCGTCAAAAGGATTGCCCAGTAAATTCAGGTTAACTTCAAACAAATTGTAAATTTCAGAGTAATCGAAATCCAAATTGATAGGGTACCCTAAAAAGATCTTTTTCTTGTTTATATTATGATTCTTGTGATTCTTTAGTTCTTTTAATAGATCCATATTTAAATCCTATCTAGTAAAGTCTTTAGCATGTTCTCCATATTGGTCGGGAGATCATATCTTTCTGTTACTGTTTGATACCCATTTGTGCAAATTTGTTCTTTCTTTTCCTTTGATAATCTAACCACTTCCTCAGCTTTTTCCTTAATATTTTCCATATTATCTATATCGCATATAAACCCATCCACCCCATCCGTTACCCTCTCTGGCAGACCATCTTTATTTGATATTAGTAGCTGCGCATTCGGGTTTTTATAATAACGACACTCGTTTGGTACCAACCCGGTGGGCTCTTGCCTCGATAATACCGCTATTATTCTCGTATTTTCCCATTGCATGAGGTAATGCGGTGTAATAAAATCGTGACCGTAGAGTATTTGCGCATCTTTTGTATAGGCCTCCCTAATATTTTCTAATGTTCGGATATACGGATCGTCCATCGAATAAGGAACCGTTAAAATTACGGTCACTAGGTTATATTTTTCTTCTAAGTACCCACCAAGTTTTAGTACCAGATCTAAACCTTTATAGTGTTCTGTGCGTGCAAACGATACGAGCAAGTTCTTATTTATAGGGATGCTTTTCTCAATAAGTTTGGCTTTGATCTCTCCCTGCGCCTTTTTATAAGTATCCAGCCTGGGGTAATAAAGACCTATTCGCATTTCTATTAGGGCCTCTTCTTTAACTGCGTACTCAGAAACCAGATGGTTCTTAACAAATTCTCCTATGTACCCTATGTACGCATTGGAATTATCGTTGGCATGCTTTATGGCAGAGTCCTCCCAAGCAACTCTAGTTTCCATAAATTCGCCCATGGAGCCGTCTTCCTCCCTTAATTTGAAGTCGGAATGTATCTTGGCAGTGCTGCGTGGTATCCAAACATGCGTTATGTTATTTGCAGTTGTACGTTGTGCCACACCAGCAAATGGGGTATCGCTTGATAGAGCTATCACATAATCGTGGGCTGCGCTTATATTATCTATCTCTTTTGCGGCATTTTTGGAAGCCTCTATCCAGTAGTTTACATTGCCGTAGGATAAAGTACCGCCGCTCCCATTCTCTACCTCAATTATTTCTGTTCCAAAGGTTTGTGCTATTTTTGACACTAAATCTCTAACTTCTAAGGAATACCCATGGAACTCTTTTGTGTACCGTATTGTTCCCGGGAAAAAAATTACATCGTAGCCCGAAGAATTCAGCGACCGTCTTATTTCCTGCATTGATAGGCAAATATCTCTGCCGGAGGTTCCTACTCCGGTATATAGACTACTTATTCCATCGTGTGAAAAATATACAACTGCGATATTTTTATTTTTGATCATAGTTAAGTAGTCGAACTATTTTATGTTCGAGTTCTTTAACCAATTGTTCCAAGGACAAGGTGCGGCCGAGTCGTATGGTTGGTGTACATCTTTCCATTTCCGTGAAAAACATCTCATAAAAAGTTATTATTCCCTTTAGGTAGGTAGGATCTCTCCAAGGGTTTCCCTTTTCAACTTTCCTATCCTTACGTACAAAAGCACTTTCTATAGGTGTATCAACATAGATGTATAAATCTGCCGTTAGATTGTTTTCTACAATATCCTCATAATATTTATCCAACATTCTCTGATAATCGTTTGTCTTATCTATAGCAGTTCTAGCGTAATTGTATGCAAGCGTTGAGGCATAACCCCTATCTACTAGAGCTACTTCTGTAGAGTTCTTTGCTAACCGCATCTTGGATACGTCATTTAACCAGAAAAAGTCTTGGTTTTCCGTTTCCTTAGCCTCCCCCCACAATTTCCCTTGGTCTAATATTTCAGGTATTTTTGTAACATTTAGTTCTGAGGCTAATAAATTAATAAGTGACGTTTTTCCGCATCCGGGAAGTCCTTCGAAAACAACAGCTTCAGACATAAGGAACCCCCGCAGTTTCAAAAGCCTTCACTCTACTTAGACACTCTGGACACCGGAGACAGGGGTCCTCTCCCTTTTCTATACAGGTTCTGGTGCGTTCTAAGGGAATTTTTTTGTTGATGGCATACTTAATCAGCTCTGCTTTGTTATACGGTTGTCCCAATACTGTGTTGTCTAGTAAAGGCGAACTCACATTCCACTGCCAGTCTCCGGATTCGATGCAAGCGAGTAAGGTTGTAGTTCTTAACGCCAATAAGCTAGAGTGCGGAAACGAATCGTCGGGGACGGTTGCTGTAAATACAGTTCTAATATCTATGTTCAGTTCCGAGCTGAGATTTGCTGCATATTGAACTCCTAAACTTTGTAGGACAACATTTCGCATAGGGTGGCCATACTTTTTAAGTTGCTCTCTGTTTCTATATTTTTTTAGTTCTAGGGGAGGCACCTCGACGGTTATCTTTTTACCGTGGTTGAATCGGTTTGGGTATTTCTCACTATAAAATTTATAAAAATAATCGTGGCCTCTCTCTTCCCATTTTTGTGCTCGGGAGCCTCTCCTTATGAATAGCGGGTGGAGTATAAAGTCTGTCTTGTCTATTAATAGTCCTGCTAGTACCGACGAATCCATACCTCCAGACATGAGGATAATTGCATGGCGCCCGTAGGTTCTAGTGGCGCTGCCCCGGCGCTTTTTCAAAATTGAGTTTACCTCGGAAAGTATCCAAGGAACTTCTTCTTTGTTGCTGCTTGTTAATAGACCACTTTTTGTTTTTATATCTTTTTCCATATATAATGTACACCGATTGTACATGGTATCGAGCTAATACTCAACTCATATAAGTAAGGGGAGGCGGGAATGGGGAGAACAATTATTATACTTAAACCCGATGCGTTGGCATTGGGCGTTCAGGGTGAGTTGCGCGCGATGTTAGCTCAAGCAGGGTTGTGCTGCGTTGAACGAAAACCTACGCAACTCACAAAAGAGATCATCCTAGCGTGGCGAAATTGGGACAGCTACGATGATTGGTTTTGGAAACATGTGGATTTTAT
>JAHIPG010000256.1 GCA_018894775.1 Nanobdellota archaeon | reverse complement strand
ATAAAGAACTATTTGATGAAGCAGATAAGATACTTGCAAAAGAAAAGATAAGATTTAGAGACTATTTTGATCTTAAAATTACTAATCCTGTAGTACCAGAACTGCCAGAGGTAAAACAATGGGAAAACTAGCAGATATACTTGAAATAACAATACCTATTGTTGCAGGTGGAGGGATGTTAGCACTTTTAAGTTTGGGAGCGAATTATATTGCTTATCATAATGATTCCTATCATGGTTATAGCTCAAAATATGTATCAAAGATAGATGGAATAATGTCCTATACAAAATTTGAAGAAGATGGATGGAGAAAAGAATATATATTATCAAAACATAGCTTATTCCTCTCAACATATCAGTATACTGACGGTGGCTATAGAACTTGTGATGGAAAAGTTGACAAGATAGAAATCGAAACAGGTATGTTTACTTTTATGTTTTCAGATGATAAAGAAATTTTCAGACACAAACATTATGATGAATATAAGGAGCTTTTTGATGAAGCAGATAAGATACTTGCAAAAGAAAAGATAAGATTCAAAGACTACTTTGATTTAGAACTTACTAATCCTGTAGTGCCAGAACTGCCAGAAGTAAAAGAATGGTGAACTCCTTGTATAGTTAATAATCGGCTTTTAGAACATATTCATTTTAATTATTATACATAAAATAATTTTAGGATCAGAACAACCCGGTATTAAACTTATAGAAATCCCAATTATAACTATTCGGAACTGCCTTACAGACAACATCAAGATAATCCTTATCAAAACCAGCATATCTGCCAAAATTAAATTTCTCCCAGTTCTTAAGTGTAAAATTCCTTCTTTTCTTGGACTCTAAATTATACCTGAGACTTATATGTCCTGCACCAAAGACCATACCAATCTTAGGCTTTATATTGCCTGATTCCTGAGCAACCATCGGGACAATAAACTCTTCAATCTTCTTAGCATTAATAGCATTCCTACCTTCAATAATAGGATCCTGGACAAAGAAATGATAATTAGAAATCCACTTAGGTATTTTACCATCAATCTTCTCCTCACTAAAAGCATACTTCAAGCTTTTGTACAATATAAAACCCCAAAAAGGCATCAAAGCAAAACTCTGAAAAAACATATTCCAATCATGGCGCTGATAGCCCTTCCGGGTAAGATCAACATCAGCACTATAGACAGGAACCTTTGTGTTAGCACAATGCTGTACTGGAACTGCCATCTGAGGATGGTAGAAAAGAACAAGCTCATCTAAAGTTATTTTACCAGTCTCTATGACTAAAGCATCAACACCATCGAAAACATTCTGGTAATTAGGATTGCTATGGTTGCCTCCCTGAAATACATAATCTGCCTTATCTGTTGAAAATTCCATATAGACCATTGTATAAACTTCCTTGATAAGGGGATATTTGATGTGGTATTTAAGGGTTTTCCTTGAGGAACCGGAAATCCTTCCAATTTTTTTGGAAAATAAATTTAAAGACGGGCAGATTCTTATATAAGAACAGAAACCTTTAAAAACTATAGTATACTATAGTTCACTATGGTGACTACAATCCAAATAACACAAAACTTACAATCAGAATTAACTGAAAGGAAACTTTTTGATAGAGAGACCTATGAAGAAGTGATATGGGATCTTATAGAGGATACAAAAGAACTTAACAAAGAGACCAAAAAAGAACTTGAACAGGCTCGTGCTGAAATAAAATCAGGCAAATTCTATACGCTGTCACAGATAAAGAAAGAGCTAGGGATATAAATGTACGAAATTATATTCTCAAATAAGGCCAGAAAACACCTAAAGAAACTGGATAAAAACTTGCAGAAGAGAATAATATCTACATTGGAAAGGGTTAGGATAAGGCCTGAATCTTACCTCACAAAACTTGTTGGTGATCCTGGCTATAAGCTCAGGGTGGGGGAATACAGGCTCATAATAGACGTCAATAAGAGGATATTAACAATCTTAATTCTGAAAGTAGGGCACAGGAAGAACATCTACAAGGGTTAATCTTCTATAATTGAGAAAACAAAAGGTTTATATATAATTAAGTTATATATTTCTAACATAATGTTATGTAATTATAACAAAATGTTTGAGATAACGAACATGGAGGGATAGAAATGAAAAAACCAAACAAAAAAGTAGACAAAATCAGGATGATAGCAATAATCATAGTAAGCTTATTTGTAATCGCAACCGGAATTTTGTTCTCATTAAAATCTTTTACGAATGGAAATATAGCAGGAGGAATTTTAGGAATTATTATTGCAGCTATAATAGTTATATTTGCTATAGTTGTTTTTAGAAGAGGAAATAGAGATCTGAAAAAAGGATTTCCTTTACAGGATGAAAGGAGCAAAAGGGTGTTGGAAAAAGCAAGCTCTAAAGCATTTTATGTCTCGCTTTATCTATTGTTAGCAATTGGATTTTTATCTGATGACATAATAAACTTCAGAGATGTCAGCCAGGCAACAAGTGTTTCAGTAGGTGGTATGGCTCTTTTGTTTGCTATCTTTTGGGCATATTATAACAGAAAGGAACTTTGAAATGAAGACAAGAATAAAAGAATTCAGGGCAAGACACCACATGACACAGGAGAATCTTGCCATGAAAGTAGGGGTAAGAAGGGAAACAATCGTTTTCCTTGAGCAAGGGAAGTATAATCCTTCCCTTCAATTAGCCCATGATGTAGCTAAAGCATTAGAAACCACAATAGAAAAACTATTCATCTTTGAAGATAAAAAACCGAGTTACATCAACTGAACAAAGAGGATAACCATTTGAAGAACCTCTTGATAAAGGATTTTTTCTCTTCAATAGTTATCTCAGGCTCTTCTGCCTCATCAAGCTCCCTGTCAGCTTCTTCAGTTATGCCTGTTTCTTCAGTCTGGGTTTCCTCACTTGTATCCTCTGTTGCAGACTCTTCCTCAAACTCTTCAACTTCTATATCTTTAGGACCAGGAAGACTATCAGGAACTTTAATCCATGCACCATCCACAATAAGAACAGCAGACTTTCCCTTAAACTCAGAAAGAGACTTATAATCAACTAGCAGTTGACTAGCCGCCCTGGTATCAGCAGGAGTTGTCCCAGCAAGTATAAGATTTGAGCCAGATACCATAACTAATGTTTCTCCTTCCTCATAAGGCCAATCCTTACAAGTCAATTCTACCAATTCATTCTTACAAGGATTACCGATAAGAATGAGCTTATCTTTAACAAGTATCTCACTAGCAAGCCTGGCAGTTAAAGTAATACCCTTGTTATTCTTCATACCAACAGCGAAATTGGTTGCTGCAAGAGTATCGTATGCAGATGCCTCATCACCAACAACCATCATATAATCACCATTTATATCATCTAAAAAATCATACAATGATTCCTCAGCCTGAACCAAGCCGGCACATAAGATTACAATTAATAACAAAACTAATTTTTTCATATCAAAAACCTCCTTAACTTCCTAATTCAAACAATGTTATCTCATTTCTGGAACCAAAACGCATAGGCGGACCCCAGGTACCAGTTCCAGCAGAAACATAAATATTAGTCTTACCATCCTTGTACAATCCGCTAACATACTTTGTTGCCATCCTTGTGAAAACAGTGAAAGGAAAAATCTGACCAGCATGAGTATGACCTGAAAGAATCAAATCAGCATTACTGCCCTCTAAACCACCAGGTATATGCTTAAGTATTATCAAAGGCTTTTCTTCTGAAACTTTTACCTTTTCCAGCAACTCCTTCAAAGGTATTCCACCACTTTCGCCATGGAAACCGCCTCCCTGAAAAAACTCAGTACCCAAAATCTGGACACCATTGAACTCTACAACCTCATCATGTAAAATTTTTATTCCTGTTGTGCTGAATACCTTATCAAACTCCTTGAGATCCTCATAAAACTCATGATTGCCATAGACAAAGAACGTTTTCGCTTTTATCTTCTTCAATTCATCAAACATACCAGGTCTAAGTTTGGCACCACCAGAAACTAAATCACCAGTAATAAAAACAACATCAGGATCCAGCTTATTAACATTATCAACAACATTCTTAATATAACCATGATTGTATAGAGTACCAATATGCATATCAGTAATCTGCACCGCCCTTAATTTTTCAGGGAAATCCGGGATACTAACAGTTCTGACGGTTACAAACTGTGCGTTTATTATTGAGAAAATTGAGATTATACCTACTATTATTAGGATTGTCATACCAACATGCTTAGGATCAAATTTTATGAAAAATTTCAATACTTCATATATTATCAAAGTTGAGAACAGAAAGAACAGTATACCCATCCATGAAGAAGAAACTGCGTAGAAAGCCCTTGTGAAGAGATTGAATTGTTTACTTACTAAAAAATTAGCCGCAACAAAAGAAAAAGACAGGCCAATAACAATCAGATGGGAAAGATAACTTTTCTTTAATGAGAGCAGACCAAAAATCCTGAACAAAACATAATAATGAAGCCCTAAAACAATTAATGAAAAAATACTTATGAAAATGCTAAGTTGAAGTATTCTATCCATGGTTTCTAATTAAGATGAAGGATTATATAAATATTAAGTAAAAATAAAAAAATTAAATTATTTCTGCCTTTTCTATCCTGACATCCTCTAAAGGCTTATCTCTGCCGTCTTTAGGTTCTTTAGCAATACTGTCTACTACATCCATACCTTGAATAACTTCACCAAAAGTAGGGTGCTTACCATCCAAGAAATTATTGTTTATCAAGTTGATGAAGAACTGTGAACCACCTGTGTTAGGACCAGCATTAGCCATACTGATAGTTCCCCTGTTGTTCTTGTTTCCACCAGCATGAGTGAACTCATCCTTGATTTTATATCCTGGATCGCCTGTTCCTGTACCGGTAGGATCCCCTCCCTGAATCATGAAACCATCAATGATCCTGTGGAAGATAACTCCATCATAGAAACCTTCACCTACTAATTTCTCAAAATTACCTGCTGTTATTGGCATGTCATTGTATAATTTTATCTTTATATCTCCCATTGTTGTTTTTAGTAAAACTGTTTTTTCTTCTGACATTTTTTCCTTACAACCTCCTAATAAAAGAATTATAATTAAAATTCCAAAAATTAATCTTGTTTTCATGTTGTTGGGAAAAGAAAAAGGTGTATAAAAAGGTTTTTGTGATAAAAAAAGAAAAAGAATTTTACCAGAACTCTAATCCCGGATCCTTCTCATGCTCTTTCAGCTTAAGCCTGGAAATCGTCTGCTTAAGAATCTCAGGAGTACCTTCACCTATTATAGTAACCCAAGCATCCCTCAGATGTCTTTCAACATTGGATTCCATCATACATCCATAGGCAGCATGAATCCTTCTGGATTCTAGACCGCATTCCAGAGCAGCCTCAGATGCGTACCACTTACACTCATTAGCAAGAAGGTCAAAATAATCGTCATTCTTCGCTGAAGCAATAGCAGCCTGATAAGTAATCAACCTTGCAGTATCAACCTTACAGGTCATATTAGCTATCTTCTCCTGTATAAGCTGAAAACTACTAAGAGGCCTACCCTTCACAACCCTCTTCTTCACATAATGCAGAGATTTGTCAAGAGAAGCCTGAGCAATACCTACAGCAAGAGTTGCAATACCAACCCTGCCTTTATTGAGCATCTCCATAACACCTTTCGCGCCATGACCCTTCTTACCAAGCATGTTCTCCTCAGGAATCTTACAGTCATCAAAGAACATCTCACAGGTAACAGAACCCCTTACAGTATCCTTATCAAAAGGCTTGCCGAACTCCATACCTTTGTTTCCCTTCTCCACAAGAAATATTGAAGCTTCATCATCCAGCTTAGCAAAGACAACATAGAGTGTTGATAATCCAACGTTTGTAATAAAGGTCTTAGCACCATTAAGAACATAATGCTTGCCATCCTTCTTAGCAGTAGTCTTCATATCATGCAGGATATTAGTACCACTGTCAGGCTCAGTAAGACAAAAAGAGCCAATCTCACCACTAGTAACAAGATTCGTGAGATATTTATCCTTCTGCTTCTCTGTGCCGTAAAGATGTAATCCTTCACATACAGTATTATGTATAGACATAGAGACACCTGTGCTAGCACAAGCCTCACTGACCATCTCAAGCATCGCTGTATGGACCAGATAAGGCAGCTCTAAAGAACCGTACTTCTCAGGAAAATGCGAAGCAATCATACCAAGCTCAGCAAGCTTTTCCAGATTCTCGCCAGGAGAAATCTTCTCCTTATCGATCTTCTCAGCACTGGGAGCAATCTCTTTCCTTACAAACTTCTCACATCCATTCAAAATGTCGTCATACTCAGAACCATATAAACTCTCAATAATAGCCTTTTGGCCTTTTTTATAAAAACTCATTTTACCTCACCGAGAAAAGAGAATAAAAGAGGGTTATTAAAATTTTCGATATTTTTCCTAATATAATTAAATTTAAATAATACTAAAATCTGTTTAGAACATAATGAGAATAGTAATCTATGGGATAGGAAAGGTAGGAATAAGGCTTGCACAAACACTATCTCAAGAAAAACATGCAATAATCATAATCGATCAGGATAAGAAAAAGATAGAAGATATACAAAAAACCATGGATGTTCTATGCGTCAACAGACACATTGGAGATGAAGATGTAGTTGATGAAGCAAAACTCAAAGGAGCAGACATATTCATATCAGTATCAGAATCAGATGAAGAAAATGTTGTTGCCTGCATGATAGCAAAAAAACAAGGCGTGCAAAAAACAATAGCAAGAATAAGAAATCCATCCTATCTAAACAAAGACATTCTCGATACTGAACAACATGGAATAGACT
>JAHIPG010000255.1 GCA_018894775.1 Nanobdellota archaeon | reverse complement strand
CAATGTCATTCGTACATGCATCGTGGGTAGAGCCTGTATCAACAGGAAACATAACAGGATTAGGTGTAGCAAGAATATTAGAAGCTATAAGAAAAAGCGATCTAAACATAAAATTCTACCAGGCAGCAAGTTCAGAAATGTTTGGTCAGGTTCAAGAAGTGCCACAAACAGAAAAAACCTCTTTCTATCCAAGAAGTCCGTATGGGGTAGCAAAAGTATATGCTTACTGGTTGACAGTAAATTACAGAGAAAGCTATGGGATGTTCACATCTAATGGGATACTATTTAATCATGAAAGCCCAAGAAGAGGCTACGAATTTGTAACAAGAAAAGTAACAAGTGCAGCAGCGAGAATAAAGTTAGGATTACAAAAAGAAGTAAGATTAGGCAATCTTGATGCTAGAAGAGATTGGGGTTATGCAGGAGACTATGTGAAGGCAATGTGGATGATGCTTAACTATAAAGAACCAACTGATTATGTAGTCTGCACAGGAAAAACTCATTCTGTCAGGGAATTAGTAGAAGAAGCGTTTAAATGTGTAGGTATAGAAAATTGGCAAGATTATGTAAAAACAGACAAAAAATTCATGAGGCCTGCAGAAGTAGAATTATTAGTAGGGGATTATACAAAGGCAAATAAACTGCTGGGTTGGAAACCAGAAGTCAATTTTAAGCAATTAGTGAAGATGATGATTGAAGAAGACTTAAAAGTAGAAAATACAAGAAGGGTTCTGGAAAAATGATGTATTATACTTGGTCTTAAAAAGCAAAAACTTTTATATTCTAATAAATTAAATTTAGGATATGAAAGTAATTTTTATAACTCGCAAATATCCTCCAAGTGTAGGCGGAATGCAGAAGCTAAGCCATAATGTTATACATAATTTTCCTGAATTAAAAAATGCTGAAGTTATAAGCTGGGGTAGAAGCCAAAAAGGTTTGATATTTTTTATTCCTTGGGCATTTTTAAAATCTCTTTATCTTTTAATCTCTAAAAAAATAGATTTAATTCAGTTTGATGATGCAGCATTAAGTTTTATGGGTTACATTCTTAAAAAGATGTTCAAAGTTCCAATAGTAATCCGAGTACACGGACTGGATTTAACGTATAAGAATAAATTATACCAGTTCATGCTTAACAAGACTTTAAAAGAATTTGATAAGATTATATGTATAAGTGAGGCGGCCAAGAACATTGTAATTAATAAAGGTATTGAGAAAAGTAAGTGCTGTATTATTCATTGCGGTGTAGACGTTTCTAAATGGAGATTATTTAATAACAGAAATTCTTTGATAAATAAACTTGAAAAAGAACTAGAAGTTGATTTGAGTGATAAGTTTTTACTATTATCAGTTGGGCGTTTAGTAGAGAGAAAAGGTGTTCATTGGTTTATAAAAAACGTTTTTAGAAAGTTAGATAAACATTGTATGTTTTTAATCGCAAGTAGTGGTGAAGAGGAACGAAAAATAAAAGAATTAATCGAGTCTTTAAATCTTGAGGATAAGATTTTAATGTTAGGTAAAGTTTCAGATGAAACCTTAAAACTGCTTTATAATTCTGCGGATGCGTTTATTATGCCCAATATTCCTATTAAAGGAGACATAGAAGGATTTGGAATAGTAGCTATAGAAGCAGCTTCATGTGGTTTGCCTGTAATAGCTTCAGACCTCGAAGGAGTGAAGGATGCTATAAAAGAAGGGGAGAATGGATTTTTGGTTGAACCTCTCAATGCTAAGGATTATATTAAAAAAATAAATGATCTCATGAATATGAAGAATGTATCTGATTTTAGCAAGAAACAGATTGAGTATACACATAAAAACTATGATTTAAAAAATATTTCTCAAGAATATTATGAACTTTTTAAAGAAATTCTAAAAAAGTAAGATTATTTTTTGTTCATATCTGCCAAAAATCCAAAGAATAAGATCTGTATTCCTGTGAGTATAAGAAGCATCATGAGGACTAGCAGACCTATATGGCCTGTTATTCCAGTAGTAAAATGTAAATAAACAAACCATAACCCTATCATAAAACCTAGAGTCATTGAGAGTATTCCGAATCCCCCAAAGAACTTAAATGGCTGGTAGTCCCTGTATGTTCTAAGTATATTTATCCATGCCTTTATAGCGTATTCTAAAGGGTTTGATATCAATCTGCTTTTACCTCTTCTTTTGGCAAAGAATACTGGAACTTCTTTAAGTTTGAATTTCTGTTTCACAGCACGGATTATCTGTTCTTGTGTATATGTATGGTCAGAGGCTATTGGTATTTTTTCGGCCACTTCTTTTGTGAAAGCTCTAAATCCAGTTTGGCAATCTGTGACCTTATATCTTATTATTTGAGATATCACTTTTGAGAAGGCTATATTTCCTATTTTCTTGATTAAAGGCATTGATTCTATTTTACCTGCAAATCTTGAACCTAAAACAAGATCATACCCGCTTTCTACGCCTTGTATTAGTAAGGGTATATATCTTGGAAGATATTGACCATCTGCATCTATATGGACAATGATATCTGCCTTCAAATCTAAACATTTTTTAAGTTCTGTCCTGAAAGTCTCAGCCAAACCATAGTTGTAAGGATGTTTTACCACGATAGCCTTTTCTTTTCTTGCTATCTCTGAAGTTCCGTCATTACTTCCATCATCTACCACAAGAATATCATAATCATATCCTGCTTCACCCATTACCTTGTGTATTCCTTTCAATATAGGACCTAATGTTTTTGCTTCATTATATGCAGGTATTGTTACTATTATCTTTTTTTTGGTCATAAATCTATCCTCTATTTACTTTGTATAAAAAGATTCCGTTTTTTGTTTCTTTAATAAGTTCTAGATTCAATTTGGATTTACTTACAACGTAGTCTATATCTTCAAGATTATCAACAGTGCCTATTTTTATATTGTCATTTATCCAGAAACCCATAATTGTGAATGCGCCTGAAGGCTCACATAGAGCATCCTGGTTTGCTTTAGATATGGATCCTGTGCAATCCCTCTCGTCGAACAGGAAGTTTGACATCTTTTCTTTATCATACTCGTTGAACCATAAACCTAACTGCATTTGTTCACCTTTATACCAATATTTGCTGGAATTATAATAAGTTGCTGAATAAGCAAGGATACTTACTAAAAAGAAAAATATGATAGTTGAAGCTTCCGAATACGAAAATCTCATCATTGCACATGACAGATATATATTTCCTAATGATTTTATTAAAAACCTCAAAATTTTCGGAAACGATTATTCAGT
>JAHIPG010000254.1 GCA_018894775.1 Nanobdellota archaeon | reverse complement strand
CCAAGCCACTGCTTGATGAAACCTTCCCTTTCCTTATGAAGTTTGCATTCACATCCTATAGTCTCATTAAACACCACATTAGTCATGTTACAGCTACTTTCTACTATCTCCTCATCGATAAGAATCCGAAGATTATCCTCTTTCTCTATATTATTGCAATAACCTTCAACCATCCTGCAATCACTGCTATTCATGATATACGTACATTGCTCATCAGAAGTACACCCTGTAATACTTCTAGCAATCTGCTGTATCTTCAGCTCAGGAATATCATCTATCTTATCAAAGAAACCACTATAACCATAAAACCACACCCCCAAGACTAAGAGAATAATTCCCACTAAGAATACAATCTTCATTGTTTTCCAGACAAATTTCATTATCAGGAATATAACTGCGATTATAACAACTGCTATGATCAAACCTGTAAAATCCATAATATAGATAACGCTTAGAAAGTATTTAAATTCTGCTATTCAAAGCACATCATAAAAAGAAATTTCCATAAGATCACTTAGATTCAATAGCTATCTTTTTAATATTCTGAATTCTCTTAACTCTATCAAGAATATCTTCTAAATGATCCAGGTCTTCAGGAACCATATTAATATCAATCTCAACAAGATTATTAGTTACCATCTTACCCTTAGCTGTAGTGATGTTAGTCCCTGCTGCAGCAATAGTGTTAAGAACATCTGCAAATAAACCAACACGGTCCTCAGCTGTAATCTTTATCTCAATCTCATGATTATAATCACTTTTCCATTCTACCTTAACCTGTTTAGATTTCTTATACTTTTTGATATTCTTACAATCAGTGAGATGAACAGAAATTCTATTCGGCGGAGTTAAAAATGCGACAATATTACTTCCAGGAAGAGGATGGCAACACTTCGCTAACTTTATACGAGGATTCTTGATGCCCTGCTTGAACTCAATAATCTTATCCTCACCAAGATCCTGCTCTTTTGCCTTTTTAGCAGTACCATACTTGATAGGGACCTTTTTCAACTCCTTGAGGTATTTTCTTATCTTGGTCTTTGCCTTATTTGTCTTAACAATCTTCAACCAGTCCAGCTTAGGAACCTGGTTCTTTGAAGTTAAGATATTGATCCTATCACCATTATTTAATTTGTGCCTTAATGGGACAATCCTACCGTTGACTATCGCACCCGAACAAGTGTTCCCAATATTAGTATGGACCTCATAAGCAAAGTCCAAAGGGGTTGAACCTTTAGGCAAACAGATAACTCTACCTTGAGGTGTAAAAACATAAATCTCGTCATGAAAAAAATCAATCTTCAAAAAATCCATAAACTCTTTTGCTGACTTAGAATCCTTCTGCCAATCCAAAATCTGTCTAAGCCAACTAAGTTTCTTATCAAAATTCTTATCAGAACTTTCATCCTTATAACTCCAATGGGCAGCAACACCTTCCTTAGCAATATCATTCATCTTCTTAGTCCTTATCTGGATCTCAATAGGCTGACCATCAGGCCCAACAACTGCAGTATGTAAAGATTGATACATGTTTGCCTTAGGCATAGCAATATAATCATCAAACTCACCAGGGATAGGCTTCCAGATAATGTGGATTATACCAAGTATCTCGTAACAATGCTTAACATCATCAGTTATTATTCTCAATGCAGTAAGGTCATAAATCTCTTCAAAACTACGATGCTTTTTGAGCATTTTCGTATAAATAGAATAGAAATGTTTAGGTCTTCCGGTAATATTGTAAGGAATACTATGTTTCTTAAGCTCCTTCTCAATAGTCCTTTTAATCTTCTTAACCTCAATCTCCCTCTGCAATCTTTTCTTGCCAAACTTATCTCTAAACTTTTTGTACATATCAGGACGGAGATACTTGAAAGCGATATCTTCAAGCTCCCATTTTATGTTTGCCATACCAAGACGGTTAGCAAGAGGTGCATAGATATCTAAAGTTGCCTGAGCAATCCTCTTCTGTTTTCCCTCAGGAAGATGTTGCAAAGTACGCATGTTATGCAATTTATCTGCAAGCTTGATTATCAAAACACGGATATCTTCTGTTGTAGCAAGAAACATTTTCCTAATGCTTTCAGCATCACGCTCAGTAGCATCATGATACTTAATCTTACTAAGCTTTGTAACGCCGTCAACAAGCATAGCAACTTCATCACCAAACTTTTTCTTAAGATCTTCTATGGTAACAGGAGTATTCTCCAAAACATCATGCAACAAGGTAGCTGCTATAGAAATAGAATCCTGCTTAAGCTCAGCCATTATATAAGCAACTTCTAAAGGATGCTGGACATAAGGTTCTCCTGAGGCACGTTTCTCATCCTTATGTGAATCGCTAGCAAACTCAAATGCTTTTTTTATTAGCTCAATGTCAGCTTTTTTGTCATAGCCTTCAATCTTCTTGATTAACTTTTTGAAACGCATGCTTATAATCTATTGTTTTATGCTCTTATATCTTTTTTGATTTCAATTAAAATATGTGTTATCCTGAAACTATTTCCTAAGGCTGTTTTATTTCGTTTCATGTTTATTAATCCTCCGCTTTCATCTTTCTGATGAAAGCCTGTTGTGGAGTCTCTAATT
>JAHIPG010000253.1 GCA_018894775.1 Nanobdellota archaeon | reverse complement strand
GAGTAATATTTATCTTATATTCTGCCAGAAGAACCTGCAGATTTTTTTCTAGATACTCTATTACTTTTTCTGCTGCGCCTACACTGATAAAACTTATGTTGATTAGTTCTTTTATACCCTCTTCTAATTTTTTCAATATCTTTTTCTCTTCCTCGTTTAGTTGTGGCTCTTCTAGATCATATACTAGCTCGTTCTCTTTAGGGTCCCAATGTATATGTGCGTAAGCATAAGGGGGTATTAGTGGATATCTCACATCTAATGTTGATTGGTCTCTGGCTTCAGGCAGTTGTACTATATCTATTGATTTTTCTATTTTGAACATTGTTTGAAATGGTTTTGCTGCACCTCCTACTTCTGCTTCTTGCACAGGAGGTTTCTTGCCTAAGAACCAGGCTAATAATGATTGTTTTGATTTTGCTGGTCTTGCTGCAACTGGTTTAGGTTCTGCAGCCGCTGCAATAGGTTTTGGTGCGACCATAGGCTGTTCTTTTGGTTTTCTTCCTAAAAACCAGTCTAATAATGATTGCTTTTTTTGTCCTTTCTTATCTAATAAGACCAAATATATCCACCTCTATTTTTATCCTTCTATCTATATCTTAAAATACCCCTTTTCTGCTTAAATAACTTTCGTTAGAAGTTCCTATCCTAAAATTTCTACTTTTATATCAGTGTCTATTTTTTGCTTAAATTCCTCTGGATTTGCTTCTGTTCCTTCTATTTTATTGTAGTGCATTGGTATTACTGTTTTTGGTTTTATTGCGTTTGCTGCTTCTGCCGCTTCCACTATATCCATAGTGTATGTTCCACCTATAGGCAGAAGTGCTATATCTATATTTTGTAGATTTTTCATCTCTGGTATGAAATCTGTATCTCCTGCAATGTAAATCCTTTTGCCATTAACTGTTATGATATAACCAACCCAATCATTTTCTTGGGGATGAAATCTAAGTCTTTCTTCTTTTATGTTATATGCAGGGATCGTTTCTATTTTTATTCCATCAACTTCGTACTCGTTTCCTGGCTCTACCAGTTTTAATTCTGCATCTTCAAATCCGGATACTTTACTTTGGCAATCTGGTGTTATGAATAATACTGTTCCTTTTTTGATTATCTTGCTTATATCACTAGGGCTGCAGTGATCATAATGTGAGTGTGTTATTAGGATTATGTCTGCTTCAGACACTTCTTCTATTTTATAAGGATCGATATAGATTATTTTATCAGAATTCATTTTAAAAGTTGCATGACCGAGCCATTCAATGTTTATTCCTTCTATTTCCATTTTCACTGCCTCCTTTGATAACATTTATAAGTTTTTTAAAAGTTTAAATAGTTTATTAAAATTTAGCTAATTACCAATTAACATCCACATCATCTGTCCTTTCGTAAGGTGTTATGTCAGCTTTTTCAACATCAACAGCATTCTCTTTTTCAAGTATTCCTTGCCATGCAATCATTGCCCCATTGTCAACTAATAGTTCGTTTGGTGGTATGAAACATTTTGCTCCTCTTTCTTTACACATCTTTTTTGCCATCTCTTGTAGTCTTTTGTTGCATGCTACCCCTCCACCGAGAAGCAATTCTTTTTTCTGGCAGTGTGCCATTGCTCTTTCTGAAACTTCTAAGAGCATAGCAAATACTGTTTCCTGTAAAGAGTAAGCTAAGTCTTCTATTTTATAATCTCCAGAATCGTATTTTTGTTTTAAGTTAGTCAAAATTCCTGAGACTGATATGTCCATTCCTTTTACAACATATGGGAGTTCTATAAGATTTTTTGATTTTAGTGATAATTCATATAACTTTGGTCCGCCTGGGAATCCTAATCCTAGATAACGTGCAAATGCATCAAGAAAATTGCCTACACCCTGGTCTAATGTTTCTCCGAATATTCTATACTTCCCTCCTTCAAAGGCTATAACTTGTGTATTTGCTCCTGAAGCATATAACAATACAGGGTCTTTAGTATTTGTCACTAATTTTCCTATTTCAAGATGTGATACGCAATGGTTTATTCCAACTAAAGGCTTATTATATTCTTTAGAGATTTCTTTCGCAGCTTTCAAACCGATCCTAAGACAAGGCGCAAGTCCTGGCCCTTTAGAATAAGTGACAATATCAATATCATTTAGTTTTATCTTTGCCTGTTCTAATGCTTTTGTTATGATTTTTTTATAGACAGCTTCATGATGGTTTGCAGCATCCATGGGGATGATTCCACCTTGTTCTGTTGTATAAGCATCTTTTACATT
>JAHIPG010000252.1 GCA_018894775.1 Nanobdellota archaeon | reverse complement strand
TATTGCGAATGTCTTTATCAATCTTTTGTGTTTCTTTTCCTAAAATCTCTCCTTTTTCAAATATAAGTTGATGAATAACGTGGGCTACTAGATTATCATGAAGATTTTGCAATGTTACTTCTTTTACTTCCTCTATTGAAGCAATAAGCCTTGCATGTTCCGAAAGCAATTCTTCATAAGTATAAGATTTATATTTGGCTCGCACTTCCTCTGCATCAGCAGTATAATCAAAGTCTACACCAAGGATTGAAACAGTGCGATCTTCTTCTAGAACATTAACCTCTTCAGTTATGTAAATTTCTCCTTCTGAGCCATCTAAAATTATCTCTGAACCTTCTTCCAGTCTATGCTCGCCTATTACAATAGCCTTTTCTTCAAACGTTGCATTTTTAACAGTATCAATAAGAGGAATGCCCTGGCTTCTAGCCAATACACTCTCATGCAAGGCTTCATGACCATATTGAGTAAGAATGCCTCCAATTTCACCACTTAAAATAGCAGTTTCAATCTCCTCTGGTCTTTTAGATGCTACAAGGATGGGGATTCTATTCTGTAATCTAAATTCCTTTACTTTTTCTAAACTGAATGCAACAGATCCTTGTACAGCGCCTGGAGAAGAAGGTAGGCCATTACCAATCTTTGTAAGTTTTGCGCCTTCACGAATGTGGTATAGTGTTTTTTTTCTCTGACTATCCTGCGCTTCTATAATCTTATTAAGCATTGCAAATTGAGTGATTAAACCTTCGCTTGCCATATCTACTGCTACCCTAGCTTGCACCTGAGAAGATATAACAGCGTCCCTATCCTGTAAAATCCATAACTTCCCGTCTTCCATAACAAATTCCACTTCCTGGACATTCTTAAATTCAGCTTCTAAGATACCTTTTATTTTTGCCAATTCGCTATAAACTTCTGGGAATTTTTTATTAAGCTCATCTATAGATTGCGTTTGGATATCTTTCCTTGCTACAATATCTTCTCCTTTTCTTTTGACTGAAAAGCGTCCGGTAAGTTTATTTTCACCTGTCATTATATCTCTTGTGAACAAAACACCGCTTGCCGAATTATTATTCTTGTCGCCAAATACCATTGGCTGGATTATAACAGCAGTCCCTTCGCCTTGTATATCATTTAGCTCTCTGAAAACTTCTGCGTTATGTTCATTCCAAGAGGCCATTACCTCCTTTATAGCGGTAAACAAGTCTTTTTTTGTTTTTATATCCGTCTTGGTAAGCAATAATCCTGGCATTGACTGAGATGGACTGCTTCTAACAGCTAAGCGTAGTGGATTATCTTTATCTTCTAATTTTTTACCTGTTTGTTTTTCAATTCCAGTAATAATGCTATCCATAGAAGTCGCTATCTCTTTCTCCTTTGAATCACTTGTAATCACAAAACCATCAGGAACTGGTAATCTTAACTTAATCATCTCTGCTAACCTAAAAGCTTTTTTACCATATAGCAGTTCTAACTGATGCTTTGATATTTCTACATTAAAAAAATCTTTTAATTGCAGTATTGGAGGTATTCCCTTACTATATGCTTCTGTTTCTTCCGAACTACCTGCTGCTTGTTGACTTTTAGATACTTCTTCTCTACCTTTTAACGGTAATTCTTGTTTTATTTTTTGTATAGTATCAACGACTAGAGCATGCTCGGGATTTGCTCTCTCTGGCATCATTTCTTTTTCTATCATTTCTTCTATTGCTGGCCTACCAACGGGATAGTCCATATGTTCGTCAATATGTCCGGTAAGCTTATCTTTGTATTCTCGATATACTACATGACCATGATATCTTTCTCCAACATAAACATATCTCTTCTGACCGATCCAGAGTGAGACAGAAAGTATATAGGTTTCTAATACTTCTAGTGCTTCTTCGGCCCCAATCTTGCCTAAGTTTCTGATTGCTTTTTCTCGAACACCGCTATCTTCACTATATAAGTTAGCAATTGATAGCGCAATTCTATCTTTGCTATTAGACCTGATTTTATCAAGTGCGCTAGCAGCACACTGACGGACATAGATATTTTTATCTGTTAATAAATCTACCAATGCTATAGCCGCATCTTTATTCCCAATTTTGCCAAGAGCCTTAATAGCTGCATTGCGGACAGGATATGTATATTCGCCTATCCTTGCAGTAGGTTCGCGATATTCATCGCTTCTAGAATGAACGATTAACGCTGGAACAGCTGCCATCCCCTTTTTGATTAACGTCTTAATTTTTTTTACTTCATGGTCTATATCATCTTCTTTTGCTGCAACCTGGTAAAATACCATCCCTTTATTTAAAGCATCTTTTATACTTCCCTGTCTCAGCCTTAGATCATAGAATTTCTCTGTAAAATAGTTATGTTTATTAGCCATTATGATTGGCCTAATGGTTTCTATAAATGCAGCCTCTTTAGGAGATAATTCTTCTTTGGTTACCATGCCTTCATCTAAGATAAACATAAGTTCAAATACCTTGGCTATTATGTGATTTATGAGTAAGTCTAGAGGAAGGCCTTCAGTTCTTTCATTAGGAAATAAAGAATTGTAGGTTTCTAAGATATTGTTGAGGATTAATTCTTTTATAGCTTGATACCTATTACTATCTTCCTTAGCTATTATCTGCATTAATGCTTCTATATCTTCATGAGTAACTGCTCTAATTAGCTTTAATTCATTATCTGCTACTTCTTTTGTAACTAGATACTTACCTGAAGAAAGGAGTAATGCCTCTGCATGATTAGTTCTTAGTAGATTCTTGGCATCCTCAGAGTCTGCATATATTATTTCTCTTGAAAGTAGCGTTGCATGAATTCTTCTTTTATAATCTGGATTTCTGAAAGAAGAGGGGATTCTAAGTGTCTCTTTTGAAAGAGGATATGAATAAAGAGTGCTATTAAATAAGAATACTATGCTTATTATTAAAGATATAATCTTCAAATTGTAATCTTTTTTAAAGTTTAACATAAGCTAGGATAAAAATAACCTTCTATTGTCGCTAAAAGCTATGTTTGGTTGGTTAATTTCCTATTATAAATATACCATAGAAAGCGTTCTCTTGCAAGCTAAATTTTGTTAGAGTGTCCTTTTCTTTCAAAATTTCTTAGCCCAAAGATATTCGGCTATCTTAATTTTTACGGTATTAGTATAATTGTCCCGCTTTGCCCGCAAAATCCACACCTTGGGCACCCAGGCTTTTGCACCGTCAAACATAATCAAAATGGCTCTCGATGTCTCTTGTAGGAGTGTAACTTCTACCCATACGTAATCATTAAAGATGAGATGAAAAAGCGCGGTTTTCCAGGAGTGTCTGAATTGATGGCGTCCCCAACCGGATTTGAACCGGTGTCGTCAGATCGAAAATCTGATGTCCTAGGCCAGACTAGACGATGGGGACGGAAGATTGCTTCGTAAATTGGCAAAGTAAACTTTGCGGCTACCCTTCGCAATGACGTTCTT
>JAHIPG010000251.1 GCA_018894775.1 Nanobdellota archaeon | reverse complement strand
TCAAGAAATATTATGGAAATAATACTTTAGATCGTTTGTTGAATAAAACTGAATATAAACTTAATGATATTGTTGTTCTTTACGGTCTTATTGATAAAGTCCAGGAGGATTTTAAGGGAAAGAAGCTTGAAGAGTTGAAGGAGAAGATATCTGCTTTAGATAAACAAAGGACTGATTTTATAAATGCCAATCAGGATTTGCTTAACCTTAATTCTGAAATTGAATCTTTAGAAAAGGCTGTACAAAAAGGTTCTAATTTGATTGATAATATTGCAGCTTATCTGGCTTTGAAAGATAATGTTGATAAGTTTGAGGAAAATAATGGTAATTTTAACAAAACTATCCTTATTGGTCCTCTTAAGAGGGATTCTTTGTTTAGTGATGGAGTAAGAGATATAGAGCGAGCTGAAAGTAACTTCAAATGGGAATCTCATGATATCAAGAATAATCTAGAAGGTCATTTCAATGAGTTAGGCTATCAAGGAATTGATTTTGAAGATGTGGGCAATCCTGCTAAGCCTTTGATGCCCTGGGGTTGGGCTATAGCAGCATTATTAGTTTTTCCTGTAGTTAGGAATATCGCTGTCAAGGCTTATGTCAAGGGTGCTGATGCAGGGGATGTTGAGTATTTTTTAACAGGTCTTGCAGGTCTGGTTAGTGGTGCTGCTGCATGTATTTTTGCAGGTTTCCCTTATGTTGTTCCTTTAATTATGGCTTCACCTTTGGTATTTCAGCCTCTTTTCAAGTTTTTAGATTTTGATCTTT
The DNA here is from genome assembly GCA_018894775.1 of Nanobdellota archaeon. Lineage (GTDB taxonomy): Archaea > Nanobdellota > Nanobdellia > SCGC-AAA011-G17 > VGLX01 > JAHIPG01. The sequence continues at coordinate 1,630 of JAHIPG010000251.1, read as the reverse complement.
GTGAGGAGTTAGCAGATATGTGAAAATGTATAAAAAGTTCAAAGGAATGAGTAAAGAAGCTAAGTTTTGTCTAGCTGGTACTGTATTATACACAACTATTCTTGCTTTGCCTGTTTTTGCATCTGTACCTCTTGAAGGTTCAGATGTTAAAGAAGAGATAAAATTAGAGTATAATACCTCTGAAGAGGCTAAGTCAGCATATAAACAGAAGTTAGAGGAATATTCTTTGGATAAGAAATTAGAGAAGTCTGAGATTTTAGATTTACATAATCTTGTTGAACAGGGCAAAACATTGGAAATGAATGCGTATAGGATACAGAGAGAGGATATGGAAAATAAGTTTTATACTCTTAAAGAAGAAAAAGGCAAATTAAAAACTGAGAAAGACAGGTTGTTGTCTCCTATTTATGAAACTGAGACCTTAATAGAGAATAAGAACAGTGAGATTTGCACTCTTGAAGAAAACATAAAGAAGGAAGAGAATCATAAAAAAATATTTAACACTTACGAACAGGATATTGAAAAGATTAAGAAGGATCTTGACGATTTGATAAATATACACTACCCTGGATTATTAAGAGATGTAAACCAGCCATATAATGTGATTTATTCTCCGCAGATTGAAACTTCGAAAGGATTTGACGGTATGGTTGATAAACTTGTGAAGAAATCTGAAAATATTTTTCGAGTAATCTATCAGAGTGAAGCTTTACATTACGTTTCAAATAATAGGCTTCTTTTGAAAGATGTTCTTTCGTTTAGAGAATTATGGATGGTAAGATGAAAATGTACAGACAATTCAAGGGAATGAACAAAAAAGCAAAGATTTGCCTAGCTGGAACCATATTATACACTGCTGCAACTATTGCTCTTCCTGTTTACGCATCCGTTAAGTCTGAAAATACTTCTTTAGAGAATCTTGCAACTTCAGAACAGGTTAAAACTGTCTATGATCAGAAGATCAAAGAATATACTGCTGATAAAGAGCTTAAGCAGGATGAGATAAGAGATTTGGATAAGATAATTAGCAGAGGGTCAGAATTAGAGGATAATGAACATTTTGCTTATAGGGAGAGGATAAACAAGAGATTCTATTCTTTAAAGGAGCAGCTTGACGTTTTAACGAGCGGAAAAGAAGATTTATTAAAACCTGTTTATGATGTCGACGCTAAACTTACAAATGAAAAGAATGAACTTAAGGTTATAGAGAAGAATCTTGAGGTTGAAGATAATCATAGAAAAGTTTTTGACAGCCATGAACAGGAGATTCAGGACATAAGGACCGAGATTAACAGGATAGTTAATATTTATTATCCTGGATTGTTAATGAAGGATAATGCAGATTATAATGTAATCTATAATCCTCATGAAAGAATAGATATTAAATTTTCTGCTGAATTTAGGAGATTGATACAAAAAAGAGCAGACCCTATATTTAGGATAGTATTCCATAATAATGATTTGGATTATTTTGATGATTATAGGGATCTTAAAGTTAGAGATATTCTTATATTTCGAGAGATTATCAATGAAGATTATGAGGTTAAGTTTGATTCGAAAGGTTATGGTTTTATGATGCAGAATCAGTTGAGAGTAGTTTCTGATATTGAGCAGAAGAAAAAACAGATTA